>DATDDC010000285.1:0-1640 GCA_036523995.1 Anaeromyxobacter sp. | reverse complement strand
CGGCCCGCAAGGCCGCCGCCACCGGCGGGCCGCGCGATGCGGTCGACGCCGCCGTGGCCGAGCTGGAGAAGGTGAGGGGAGAGGAGCCGCTCGTCCACCCCGACGTCGACGCCGACGCGGTCTCGCGCGTCGTGGCCGCCTGGACCGGCGTGCCCGTGTCGAGGATGCGCTCGGATCAGATGAAGGCGGCGCTCGAGCTCGACCGGCGCCTCGCCGAGCGCGTGCGGGGCCAGCCCGACGCCGTGCGCACCGTGGCGGAGGTCGTGCGCATCTCCTTCGCCGGCATCCGCAACCCGGGCACGCCCGTGGGCGTGCTCCTCTTCGTGGGCCCGAGCGGCGTGGGCAAGACCGAGACCGCCGTCGCCCTCGCCGAGGCGCTCTACGGCGGCGAGCGGTTCATGACCACCTTGGCCATGTCCGAGTTCCAGGAGAAGCACACCGTCTCCCGGCTCATCGGCTCGCCGCCCGGCTACGTGGGCTACGGGGAGGGGGGCAGGCTCACCGAGGCTGTCCGGCACCGGCCGTACTCGGTCGTGCTCCTCGACGAGGTGGAGAAGGCCGACCTCGAGGTGATGAACCTCTTCTACCAGGTGTTCGACAAGGGAATGCTCACCGACGGCGAGGGCCGCGAGGTAGACTTCAAGAACACGCTCATGATCCTGACGAGCAACCTGGCCTCCGACGTGGTCATGTCCCTCTTCGAGGGCGACCAGCGCCCCTCCGCCGACGAGGTGTCGAAGGCCATCCGCCCCGTCCTCTCGCGCCACTTCAAGCCGGCGCTGCTGGCGCGCATGACCATCGTGCCCTTCGCGCCGCTGCCCAAGGAGGTGCTGCGCGAGATCGTGGAGATGAAGCTGAAGCAGCTCTCGGGCCGGCTCGAGGCGAGCCACCGCATCGCCACGACGTTCGCGCCGGAGCTCGTGGAGTCGCTCGTGGGCCGGTGCACCGAGGCGGAGACCGGCGCTCGCAACGTCGAGCACGTCATCCGGGGCACGCTCATGCCGGCGCTCTCGCGCTCGCTCCTCGAGAAGCTCAGCGCGGGGGAGCGGCCGGCGCGGCTCTCGGTCGGCCTCGACGGGGCGGGAGAGCTCGCCCTGGAGCTCGCCTGATGCCCTCAGCCGGGAGGTGGCCGGAATGACGCCGCTCGTGGTGCGCATCGAAGATCTCCAGACCGGGACGAAGACGCAGTTCGCGTTCCTCAAGTCGCCGGTCCGGATCGGGCGCAGCGAGCTCAACGACCTGCCGCTTCCCCAGGGGTTCGTGTCCCAGTGGCACGCCGTGATCCAGTTCGACGAGAACGAGATCCGCTACGTCGACCTCGGGTCGACGAACGGCTCCATCGTGGAGGGGGCGCGCGTCGGGAAGAACGTGGTGGTGACCCTCCAGCCCGGCATGCAGGTGACGATCGGCGCCCTCAAGCTCGCGTTCGAGCGGCGCGCCACGGGCGAGCACCGGGCGGCCCCGCCGCGGACGCAGTTCGCCATCCGCTCGGCGACGGTGATGCGCCAGGCGGTGAAGCCCGGGACGCTCGCGGGCACCGGGGTCGAGCCGGCGCCGCCTCCTCCTGCGCCGCCCGCCGGGGCGCCGCTCGAGGGCTCCGCGCCGGACGCGGCGGCGCTCGCGGCCATCGCGGAGGCGCT
>DATDDC010000284.1:0-3836 GCA_036523995.1 Anaeromyxobacter sp. | reverse complement strand
CGTGCGCTTCTACCCGGGGCACGGCCCCGCCGGCCTCCTCGGCGACGAGCGGCGCGCGAACCCGTTCGTGGGGGAGGAGCCGCGGAGAGGGCGGTTCATCTGAGCGTGCCCCGCGGCGGCGACTTTCACGGCACGAGGGCTCGCCGGGCGAGCGTTCGTGTCGTCACGGCGGCCGCGGCGTCGGCCACACGAATCACGCCTCCACGACTCACGTGTCACGAACCGTGACCGCCACCGTCCGACCGCCTCCGCGCGGTCGAACGCGAGCTCGCGCTCGCTCCCGCAGCGACGCTTCGGCGTCGCAAACGGCTCGTGGTACGTGGGACGTGCTTCGTGGGACGTGTGGACGTGATCCCTCTCCCGATGCATCGGCCGTGACGCGCCAGCGGCGCGGCCGATGCGCCTGAGCGCGGATCACTCCATCGACACCGGGGCCATGATGTTCTGCCCCGCGTCCACGTGCAGGATCTCGCCCGTCACGTTCTTCGCGAGGTCGGAGCACAGGTAGAGCGCGGCGCGGGCGACGTCGTCCTGATCGATGTTGCGGCGGAGCGGGGTGCGCTCGGCGTTCTCGGCGAGCATCGAGCGGAAGCCCGTGATCCCGGCGGCGGCGAGCGTCTTCACGGGCCCCGCGCTGATGGCGTTCACGCGGATGCCGTCCCGGCCGAGGTCGTGGGCGAGGTAGCGCGTCGAGGCCTCGAGGGCCGCCTTGGCGACGCCCATCACGTTGTAGTGCGGCACCACCTTGAGGGCCGCGTCGTAGGTGAGCGTCACGATGCTCGAGCCCGGCGGCAGGAGCGGCTTGAACGCGCGGGCGAGGCCCACGAGCGAGTACGCCGACACGTCCATCGTGATGCGCCAGGCGTCGCGCGTCGTGACCTCGGTGAAGCGGCCGTCGAGCGCCTCGCGCGGGGCGAAGCCGATCGAGTGCACGAGCACGTCCACGCGATCCCACACCTTGCGGAGCTCGGCGATCGTCCGGTCGATGGCCTCGTCCTTCGAGACGTCGCAGTCGAGGATCGCCTTCGCGCCGATGCTCTCGGCGAGCGGGCGGACCCGCTTCTCCATGGACTCGCCGGGATAGGTGAAGGCGAGCTCGGCGCCCGCCGCCTCGAAGGCCTGGGCGATGGCCCACGCGATCGAGCGCTCGTTCGCGACGCCGGTCACCACCGCGCGCTTGCCCTTCATGAGGCCGCCGAGCGAGGCGCGCACGTCGTCCGTCTCCATCTTCGCGCGCGCGATCTCGACGTCCTTCGGGTCGATGGGGCTCATGGCACGGCTCCTCGGGCGCGGACGGCGGCGAGGGCCTGGCCGAGCTCGTCCCGCGCATGGTTGTCGTTCGCCCGCGCCGCCGCGGCCATCCCGTCCTCGTAGGCCCGGGCGGCCTCCGCGTGGCGCCCCAGCGCCTCGAGCGTCTGGCCCAGCATGAGGTAGGCGGGGACGTAGTCCGGCTTGCGCCGGCGGATCTCCTGGAACTCGGCTGCCGCCTCGGCTCCCTGCCCCACCGCGCGCAGGGCCATGGCGAGCGAGTAGCGCGCGAAGGGGTCGTCGGGACTCTTCTCCACGAAGGCCCGGAAGGCCTGGATGCGCTGCTCCGGCGTCATAGGAGGTGGGTTTGTACCCGAATCCCGGGGGCGCGACAAACGGTCTTACCCGGGGAAAGGGAAGGGCGCCGCGCCCGCGCCGCGCCCGGACGTGGAGCGAGGGCGCGCCTGGAGCGATGGGGCCCGGGCGCGCCCACGGCCAGGGGGCGCCGCGTTACACTCACCGGCCCATGGGGCCTCCTCCCATCCCGGGCTGCACCGGCGCCCTCATCGCAGGCGGTCGGGCCGCGCGCATGGGCGGCCTCGCGAAGGGGCTCCTCCGCGCCGGGGGCGTGCCCATCGCCGCCCGGTCGCTGGCGCTCTTCCGCGAGCTCTTCGGCGCCACCCTCGTCGTCGCGAACGACCCCGCGCCCTACGCCGGGCTCGGCGCGCGCGTCGTGCCGGACCGCATCTCCGGGCGCGGCGCCCCCGGCGGCCTCCACGCCGCGCTCGCCGCCGCCCGGACCGAGTGGGTGTTCGCGGCGGGCTGCGACATGCCCTTCCTCGACGCGCGGGCCATCGCCTTCCTGGCCGAGCGGCGCACGGGCGCCAGCGCGGTGCTGGTCCGCTTCGGGGATCGGCTCGAGCCGCTGCACGCGTTCTGGTCGAGGCGGTGCCTGCCCGAGATCGAGCGGCTGCTCCGCGACGGGGAGCCGTCGCTCCGGGACGTGGCGGAGGCGGTGGGGGCGCGCATCGTCGAGGACGTCGAATGGCGCCTCGTCGATCCGGAGGGGCGCGCCTTCGAGAACGCCAACACGCCCGAGGACGCGCGGCGCCTCGGGCTCGAGCCGCCGCCCGGGACGACCCCGCGCGCGCGGGAGGAGGGAGAGCCCATGGATGCGCTCCAGTTCGTGCGGGACAACCGGGATCGCCACTTCTCGGAGCTCGTCGAGTTCCTGCGCATCCCGTCCATCAGCTCGTCCTCGGAGCACCGCAGCGAGGTGGCGCACGCGGCCGGCTTCCTCGAGGCCGAGATGCGGCGGCTCGGGATCGACGCGCAGACCATCCCCACCGAGGGACATCCCGTCGTCTACGGAGAGTGGATGGGGGCCGGCCCGGGCAAGCCCACGGTGCTCGTGTATGGCCACTACGACGTCCAGCCGGTGGACCCGCTGCACCTGTGGAAGAGCCCGCCGTTCGAGCCGGAGGTGCGCGACGGCGCCCTGTACGCCCGCGGCGCCGTGGACGACAAGGGCCAGGTGTGGCTCCACCTCAAGGCGTTCGAGGCGTGGCGCGGGGCGGGTGGACCGCCGGTGAACGTGAAGATGATCTTCGAGGGCGAGGAGGAGGTGGGATCGATCCACCTGGGCGCGTTCCTCGACCGCGAGCGGGCGCGCCTCGCCGCGGACGCCGTGGTGGTGTCGGACAGCCCCATGTTCGCGAAGGGCGTCCCCTCCATCTGCTACGGGCTGCGCGGCCTCGTCTACCTGCAGGTGGACGTGGAGGGGCCCAGGATGGACCTCCACTCCGGCAGCTTCGGCGGCGCGGTCCTGAACCCGGCCAACGCGCTGGCGCGCATCCTCGCCGGGCTGCAGGACTCGACGGGCAAGGTGCTCGTGCCGGGCTTCTACGAGAACGTGCGCAAGCTCGGCGCGCACGAGCGCAGCGACGTGCGGAAGCTGCCCTTCGACGAGCGGGAGTGGCTCGCCTCCGCCGGGAGCCCGCCCGCGCCATGGGGCGAGCCGGGGTTCAACGTGCTCGAGCGGATCTGGGCGCGGCCCACGCTGGACGTGAACGGCATCTGGGGCGGCTACCAGGGCGAGGGCGCGAAGACCATCATCCCCGCGCGCGCGAGCGCGAAGCTCTCGTCGCGGCTCGTGCCCGACCAGACGCCCGAGGAGATCGAGGAGAAGCTCGAGCGCTTCATCCGGCGCCTCGCGCCGCGCGAGGTGAAGGTCACGGTCACGCGCCTGCACGGGGGCGCGGCCTTCCTGTCGGAGGTGGACCATCCCGCCTTCCGCGCCACCGAGCGCGCCCTGGAGCGCGCCTTCGGGCGGAAGCCGGTGCTCACGCGCGAGGGCGGGTCGATCCCCTTCACCGCCACGATCCAGGGGGCGCTCCGCTGCCCCGTGATCCTCATGGGCTTCGGCCTCCCCGACGAGAACAGCCACGCTCCCAACGAGCGGCTCGATCTCGAGAACTACGAGAAGGGCATCCTCTCGGCGATCTACCTCTACGAGGAGCTCGCCAGGGAGCCGGCCCGGGCCGAGCGCGCGCCCGAGCCCCGCCCCGCCAGGCCCCACCGAGCCCGGG
>DATDDC010000283.1:0-7719 GCA_036523995.1 Anaeromyxobacter sp. | reverse complement strand
GGCGGGCTTCGCGCCCGAGGGCGCCGGCGGCGAGGCGCTGCTCCTCCTCGTGGAGCGCCGCAGGAGGGCGCCGGCGCCGGACCACGCCATCGAGGCGGCGGTGCGGAGCGCCGTGCTCGAGCGCACGGGGATCGCTCCGCACACCATCCGCGTGCTCGAGCCCGGCACGCTCCCGCGGACGTCCTCCGGGAAGCTGCGCCGGACCGAGGCGGCGCGGCGCTTCGCGGCCGGCGAGCTCGCGCCTCCCGCGCGGGCGAACGCGCTCACCCTCGCCCTCCACGTCGCCCGCTCCCAGCTCGCCTACGCCCGGGCGAGGCGGAGGGGCGTGCACTGACGTCTGACCCGCGCAAGATGCGCGGGAGCTCGAGCCCCGGAGCGCTCGGCCATGCCCGAGAGGATCCGAGATGCCGTGGTGGTCGGCGGCGGCCCCGCCGGGCTCGCCTTCGCCATCGCGGCCGCGGCGCTCGGGCTCGAGGTCGCGGTGCTCGAGCGGCGCGCCGGACCGCTCGACAAGGCGTGCGGCGAGGGCCTCCTCCCCGCCGGCGTGCGGGCGCTCGGGAGGCTCGGAGCGCTGCCCCACGTCGAGGCCAGGGATTCCGCGCCCATCTCGGAGATCCGCTGGATCGAGCCTTTCGGGGCCGTGGCGCGGCTCAAGCTCCCGCCGCCGGGAGGGATCGGCATCCGGCGCACCGCGCTCTCCGCCGCGCTCCTGGCGCGCGCACGGGACGCCGGCGTCGAGGTGCTCCAGGACGCCGAGGTGACGGAGCACCGCCGCGAGCCGGGCGGGATCCGCGCCATCGGCCCGGGCGGCGACGTCCTCGCGAGGGTCCTCGTCGCCGCGGACGGCCTCGCCTCCCCCACGCGGCGCCGGGAGGGTCTCGAGGGCCGCGCGCCGCGGCGGCCGCGCTTCGGCGTGCGCCGCCACGTCGCCGTGCCGCCCTGGGCCGAGGCCGTGGAGGTCCACTTCGGCGACGGCGCGGAGGCGTACGTCACGCCGGCGGGCGCGCACCGCGTGGGGATCGCCATCCTGTTCGAGGGGAGGGAGCCCGGGGGCTTCGACGCCCTCCTGCGGCGCTTCCCGGCGCTGGCGGAGATCGCGGCGGCCGGGGCGCCGGACTCCACCGTCCTCGGGGCGGGGCCGTTCGACCGCCGCGCCACGGCGCGCGTCGCGGACCGCCTCGTCCTCCTCGGGGACGCGGCCGGGTACGTGGACGCCGTCACCGGCGACGGGCTGGCGCTCGCGTTCCGCTGCGCCGAGGACCTCGCGGCCATGCTGCCCCGCGCCATCGCGCGCGGCGCCGGCAGGGCGGCCCTGCGGCCCTACGAGGCCATCTGGCGGAGGCACTTCTGGCCCTACGAGGCCTGGACGCGCTCCGTCCTGTGGCTGTCGCGGCATCCCGGGCTGCGCCGGCGGGTGCTCGCCCTCGCGGCGGCGCGCCCCGCCCCCTTCGAGAAGGTCGTCGCCGCGGCGGTGGGCTAGACTGAGAGCTGCAAAGGAGGCTTCACCATGCGTTGCACCGTCCTCGGCGCCGGCTCCTGGGGAACCGCCCTCGCCTCGCTCCTCGCGGGGAAGGGCTACACCGTCACCGCCTGGGACAAGGACCAGGGCGTGCTCGACGACATCGCCGCGAACCACAGGAACGAGCGCTACCTGCCGGGCGTGCCCCTGCCGGCGACGCTCCACGCCACCGGCGACGTGGCGAAGGCGCTCGAGGGCGCCGAGCTCGTGGTCGTGGGCGTGCCGTCGCACGCGGTGCGGCAGGTGACCATCGAGGCGAAGCGGCACGTCCACGCCGGCATGCCCATCGTCTGCGTGGCGAAGGGCATCGAGCTCGAGACGCTCATGACGATGAGCGAGGTCCTCGAGGACGTGCTCCCCGTCCCGCTCCACCCGTACGTGGCCATCCTGTCGGGGCCGTCCTTCGCCAAGGAGGTGGCGAAGGGCCTCCCCACCGCCGTCACCGTGGCGGCGCGCTGGGAGCGGATCGCGAAGCAGGTGCAGGACGCCTTCCACACGAAGACGTTCCGGCCCTACACCTCCGGCGACGTCGTCGGCTGCGAGATCGGCGGCTGCGTGAAGAACGTCGTCGCCATCGCCGCCGGCATCTCCGACGGCTTCGGCTTCGGCGCGAACGCGCTCGCCGCGCTCATCACCCGCGGCCTCGCAGAGATCTCCCGGCTCGCCGTGCGCAAGGGGGCGAACCCGCTCACGCTCTCGGGCCTGGCAGGCCTGGGCGACCTCGTCCTCACCTGCTCGTCCGACCTCTCCCGCAACCGGACCGTGGGCCGCGGCCTCGCCCAGGGCAAGACCGCCGACCAGATCCAGAAGGAGCTCGGCCAGGTGGCCGAGGGCGTGCGGAACGCGAAGAGCGCCCGCGAGCTGGCGCGCCGCCTCGGCGTGGAGATGCCCATCACCGAGACCGTCTACCGCGTGCTCTACGAGGGCCTGCCGCCGCGCGACGCGGTGACGGCGCTCATGATGCGGGAGACGAAGCCGGAGATGTGAGGGACCGGGACTCCTTCCCCTTTCATCGCGCGTGACTTGACCGGTGGACGGGAAGCCCGCGTCGGAGCTGTCCTGGCGCAGGTGCGCGAGCGGCTCCGCACGCAGCCGGTCGGGACTCGCGTCACGCCGTCCGTCGAATCGGGCGGGAAGCGCCGCGACGTGGCGCTCGTGCTCGCGGACCTGGTGTGATCGCTTTCGGCAGCAGCCGGGTGGCATCACGACATCATGGATACTATGATGTGATGCATGAGGACGACCCTCACGCTGGACGAGGATGTCGCCGCCCTGCTCGAGCGGGTGAGGAACAAGCGAAAGCTCGGCCTCAAGGAGGCGGTGAACGAGGCGATGCGCCGCGGTCTGGCGGAGCTCGCCAGGGCAGAAGCGCCTCGGCCCCGGCGGGTTCGCATCGAGCCGGTGGACGTCGGACCCTCGCTCGTCGGAAGCATCGACGACACGGAGGAGGTGCTGGCGGTCGCCGAGGGCGAGGACCACGTGTGATCCTCGTCGACGTGAACCTGCTCGTCTACGCGCACGCGCCGTCGCTGCCGGAGCACGCGCGCGCCCGGGAATGGCTCGAAGAGAAGCTCTCGGGCAGCGCTCCGGTGGGGATCCCGTGGGAGTCCCTCGTCGGTTTCACGAGGCTCCTGTCCAACCCGCGCGTGTTCCAGAAGGCGCTCCCGGTGGAGGCTGCGTGGAAGCGGGCCGCGGCCCTGCTCGAGCCCGAGCCCGTGTGGATCCCGCTTCCGACCGAGAGGCACGCCGACGTGCTCGGCGATCTTCTCGGCGCGCGGGGGCTCGGGGCGCGCCACGTCCCCGACGCACATCTCGCCGCGCTCGCGATCGAGCACGGCCTGACGCTCTGCTCGACGGACGGCGACTTCGCCAGGTTCCAAGGGCTCCGCTGGACGAATCCACTCGCGTGAGCCGAGAAGCACCGCAGGGCGCCGCCTCGGGGTGGCGACGCCCATCACGGAGACCATCCACCGCGTGCTCTGCGAGGGCCGCGCGACGCGGTGACGGCGCTCATGATGCGGACGGGGGCGACCGCGTCGCGGCGCGATGGGCAACGGCCGGTCGGCCTGTCATCCCCCTCGAGGATCGTCGCCGAGCAGGCTCTGGACCATCGCCCGCAGCGTGTCCGGCGGCGCGCCTTTCTCGACGACCGCCAGCCGAAGCTGCGCGGCGCGCTCTCGCGCCGTCGAGTCGCCGGTGTGAAGCAGCGTGCGCATCCACGGCCACCGCGACCGCACGTGGACGAGCAGCTCGATGCCGGAGATCCCGGGCAGCCGATGGTCGCTCACGATCACCGCCGGGGCCTGAATGCGGATGACCTCGAGCGCCTCCTCGGCGCTCGCCAGGCAAAGGAGTCGAATGGGCAGCCCTCGGAGCATGCGACGCACGGCGTTGAGGATCGCGGCGTCGTCGTCGATCGCGAGCACGAGCGGGAGCCGAGGCGCTCCGCCCGGACCTCCGGCGGGCGACCCGGGTCTTCGCATCGCTTCCTCCCTCGCCGAGACGCCTGCGCGACCGGGCACCCGACGTAAACGTCCTATTCACGAACCCTACTCTCGCGTCCTAACCAGGTCAATCGAAACGCTCTACAAGATCCCCTCCTTCGGACGAACGGGGATCGCCTCGATGTCGAAGTCCCTTTCTGCGACGTTCGCACGCGAGCTCAGGGCGGCGAGGCGAGCTCGTGGATGGACCCAGGCCGAGCTCGCCGAGCGCGCGGGCATCGCGGTCGAGGTGTGCGGTCGACTCGAGCGCGGCCACGTCCTGCCGCGGACCGACACGCTCGTCCAGCTGGCATCCGCACTGAGGGTGACGACGGATGCGCTGCTCGGAATCGCCCCGCCGAGAGAGCGGTCGGCGGCGGAGCCGGAGGCCGAGTACGCGCCTCCCGAGATGAGGCGCCTCGTTCGACGGCTGAGAGGCGAGTCTCGGCGCACGATTCGCCAGCTCGACCTGTTCCTGTCGTCGCTCGGCGTAGGACGCGGGGGGCAAAGCGCGGGGTGAGCTTCGGTGCGGTCGCATCGCGCGCGCCGGCTCATGGGTCGACCTTCTCCTGCGGACGCCATGCTCGGTGGTCCGGAGAGCCGGTGGGCGGGCGCGCCGTTCGGGCCGATGCGACGACAGGCGAACCGCGCCCGAACCCTGCTAGCATCCGCGAGCGATGCCCGACCTCGCCGCCCACCTCGTCCGGAGCGGCCTCCTCGCGCCCGACGCGGCGGCGCGGGCCCTCGCCGCCGCGCACGACGGGGACGTCGGCTCGGCGGCGCTCCGGCTCGGCCTCGCCTCGGAGGCGGCGCTCGCGAAGGCGCTCGCGGACCTGCACGGCTGCCCCGCCGTGGACTTCTCGAAGAGCGTCGTCCCCACCGCGAACCTCGAGGTGGTGGCGGCGACGTTCTGCCGGCAGCGGCGCGTCCTGCCGGTCTCGGTGAGCCGGACGGAGCTCGTCCTCGCCATGGCGGATCCGGACGACTACGCCCTCGCCGACGAGGTCCGCTTCGTCACCGGCCGGACCGTCCTGCGCTACGCCGCGGTGCCGGCCGCCATCGAGCGGACGCTCGACGCCCTCGCCCGCGAGAGGAGCCGCGGACGGGCCGCCTGGCACGGCCCGCAGGCGCCGGCGCTGCCCGATCCCGAGGCCGCCTGGGTCGGGGTCGTGCACGGCGTGAAGAAGCCGGAGGGCCTCGACCTCCCGGAGATCACGTCGTCGATGGAGATCGTGGGCGTGGCCGAGCAGGTGGAGGGGACGCCCTTCTCGGCGCCGTCGCCCGCCCGCAAGGAGCGCACCGGCGAGCACGCCCTGCCGCCGCCGCCCTCCGAGCCCGCCTCGAACGAGACCACCGTGCGGATCATGGGCGCGGGAGCAGGCAAGCTCGCCCTCGTCGCCGACGCCTCCCCCGAGGCGCGCGAGGAGGCCGCGGAGCTCCTGGGCAGGCTCGGCTGCACCGTGCTCCAGGCCGCCACCGGCCGCGCCGCGCTCGACATCGTGCGCGAGGCGAGGCCCGAGCTCGTGCTCGTCGAGGCCATGCTGCCCATGACGCCCGGCTTCGAGGTGTGCCGCGCGGTGAAGGGCGACCCCGTGCTCCGGCCCACCGCCGTGGTGCTCACCTCCGCCGAGCACCGCGGCACCGTGGCCGCGGACGCGAAGGTCGCGTTCGGCGCGGACGGGTTCCTGGAGAAGCCCTTCCGCCAGGACGAGGTCCTCCGCGTCGCGAAGCTCCTCCTCCTCGGCCCCGCCGGCGATCCCGCGGACGCCGCCGCCCGCGCCGCCGCGCAGGCCGCGTGGCGCGAGGGGGCGAGGCTCCTCCAGGCGTCGCGGGTGGACGAGGCCGCCGCCCTGCTGCGCCAGGCCGCGGCGAAGGACGACCTATCGGCGGAGGCCCACTACTACCTCGGCCTCGCCCTCGCCAGGCAGGGGCTCCTCTTCGAGGCGGCCGCCGCCTTCGCGCGCGCCGCCGAGCTCCGGCCCGACGTGGACGCCGCGCACCAGGTCCTGGCGCAGACCTACGAGGCCCTCGGCTTCCAGAAGTCCGCCCGCGAGGCCTGGGCGCGCGCCATCGAGGCCTGCAAGGACGAGAAGCGGAAGTCGGAGATGCAGGTCAGGCTCATGCAGTTGCTGGGGATGTGAATGCGTCACGAGCTCTAACTCGGAGCGCACGACCTCATCGGGCTCGTCAGCGCACGCAGCGGCGAAGTCGCGGGTGTCGTAGCCGGCGTCAGCGCCGAGCGTCGCCCCATTTGAATTCGGCACTGATCAGTCGAAACGGCCCCTGACCACGGTCCATGCTGCCGCCGGGCGAGGCGGGTGAAGCGGACGCGCTACTCGCCGCCTCGCGGCACGATCAGCGTCCTGAGCTCGAACGTCCGCCGCCCGTCCGCCTCCCGCCAGAGCAGCTCCCCCGGCCCCGGCAGCATCTCCGACACCTCCAGCTCCCCATGCCTGGCCATCCAGCGGGCCAGGATCTCCAGGAACGGCTCGCTCTCGAGGTCGAGGAAGACGGGCTTCACGTCCTTGTCGCGGCCGCCTGCGCCGAGGCGCCGCACGGCGCCCTCTGTGGGCCGCACGTAGACGTGGCGCGGGATGCCGGTCCGGGCGCGGAGCCGGTCGACGTCGAGGAGGAGCTCCGGGGCGCCCGGCGCGTAGGGCGCGCGCGGGAGGTCGGCGCGCGAGAGGGTCCAGGTCTCGCGCTGGACGACGACGTCGCCCACGAGCAGCCGCGGTGTGTGCGCGCCCAGCGAGAAGAGGAAGGGATGGAAGCCGAGCGCCGGCACCCAGGAGCGCGCGAACGATCCGCAGTCGCGCCCGGCCGAGCGGATGCGGACGTCGCCGTCCTCCACGCCGACCTCCGCGTCGGCGGGCCGCACGGCGTTCCGGCCGGCGGGGAGCGCGCTCGCGCCCGCGTAGGTCGAGAAGTCGGCGAGCGACTCGAGGTGGAGCATGGTGTGGTTCGTCATGTCGGCGGGGACGAACCCCCAGTCGCAGAACGGCCCGCCGGCGACGGCGCGCACCCCGCGGCCGAAGGCGGCGGGGTCCGGGCACGCCCAGGCGATCCCGTGCTGCAGGGCGACGGGCGGCAGGTGCAGCTCCGCTACGATCCAGCGGCGCCTGCCGCCCGCCACGTCCTCGACGGACGCGGCCGCGAGCTGCAGGTCCGCGGACGGATACGTGAACGGCTCGAAGCGGGGGAACTCGAACCGGCGGCGCAGGAAGGCGCAGTCCTCCGGCGAGAGGGTCCACGACCTCGCCTCGGGCCGGCCGGCGAGGGCCTCCCGGAAGGCGGCCTTCACCTCGAGGAAGGCGAGGTAGCCGACGGCGGGGAGCCCGTTCAGCGCGAGGGGCAGCCCCGCCGCGTCGGCGGCGCGCAGGAAGGCGGGGAGGGGAACGGCGCCCCCGGACGGCGCGAGGGAGGCGTGCAGCGCGCGGAGCTTCTCGTTCGTGCGGTGTGCGACGAAGGCGACCGTGTCGCGCCAGAGGTCGAGCCACGGCGCGGCGCCGTCGGCGACCTCGCGCGCGAGGTCCTCGCCGAGGACGAGCCCGCATTCCTTCGCGCACTCCTCGAGGATGGGATTCGACGCGCGGTACAGCGTCCGCTGCGGCGCGGCGGCCTTGGCGCCCAGCTCCGCGAGGAGGGCGCGGGCGCGGCGGTTCGACAAATTCCTGCGCCGAGTCCATTTCCTTCGCGCTTTCATTCCGATCCCGGAGT
>DATDDC010000282.1:0-10142 GCA_036523995.1 Anaeromyxobacter sp. | reverse complement strand
CACCCCGCGGCCGCGTCCCTTCGCGCCTCGCGGCGGTATTTCGCCGCCTCGCGAGGCGCCTCCCGGCGCGCTCGCCACGCTCGCGTGCAGGCCAACGACATCGCCCGCTATCGCGTGTAACCGGCGAGCCGGTAGGCCAGGCGGCCCGCGAGCTCGTGGATGGCGCGGGTGCTCTTCACGAGCGCCCCCGCCTGCGGAAGCCAGGACCGGCCGCGGCCGTCGCCCGCGCGGAAGTCCACCGGCAGGACGTCGGGCTCGAGGCCGACCGCGCGGAAGCAGCCGAGAGCGCGCGGAACATGGGCCGCGCTCGTGACGAGGAGGAGAGACTTCCACCCGCGCGCCGACGCCACGCGTCCGATCTCGATGGCGTTCTCCCGGGTGTTGCGGCTCGCCGCCTCGACGACGATCTGGCCCGGCGGCACGCCCCAGCGCGCGAGCATGGCCGCGAGGAGGTCGGCCTCCGGGACGTCGCCCGGCACCGGGAACACGACCCCCGCGGACACGATCACGTTCCGCGCGCGGCCGGCCCGGACGATCTCGAAGCCGCGCACGATCCGGTCCGCGGACTCCGTCAGCTCCGCCGTCCCGCTCGCCCTCGTCGCCGAGCTGTCCACCATGCCGCCGAGGACGATCACCGCGTCGTACACGAAGTCCGGCCGGAACGTGCTCTTCGCGCCGCGCTCGGCCGCGCGCTGGATGGCGTCCGCGACGACCGCGCTCGAGAACGCGAGGAGCACCGCGAGGCCGGCGCCGCCGAGCGCCCAGGCCGCGCGGGAGCGCCGCCGGAGGAGCGCCGCCGCGAGCCCGAAGAGGAGCGACCAGGCGAGCGGCGTCAGGAGCCACTCCACGGCCTTGGAGAGCCAGAGGAACACGGCCGCGCATCATACCCGGGGGAGGAGCGTCCGGGCGGACACGCGACGCGTGTCCGCGTCGCCACCGGGGCCGCGATCCGCGCCGTTTACATGGGAATCGACGGTGGGCACGCACGGTGCAATCGGAACGGCTCGGACCCCAACCCCGAGGCATCCGATGAACCGAGTCTATCTTCCGCTGCTGCCCCTCCCCGTCCTCGCCGCGATCGTCGCGGTGTCCGCGTGCTCCAAGGCGCGGACGGAGGAGGCGACGCAGATGATCCCGCCCGCCGTGACGCTGCCCGCGCCCTCCCCCGCCGCAGAGGCCAAGGCGCCCGAGCCGAAGGTGGCCGTCGCCACCCGGACCGAAGACGACAAGCCGACGGCGCAGGACGTGAAGGAGTTCGAGCGGCACGTCAGGAAGTGAGCGGCGCCGCGATGGGGATGGCCGTGTAGAGGGGCCGAGGCCGCTCGACTGCGGCCTCGGCTCGACTTCTGGCCGGCGGCGAGGCCGAGGTCTCGCTTCGAGCGCGACCCCGACCCCGACCTCGACCTCGACCTCGACCTCGACCCCGACCCCGACCTCGACCCCGACCCCGACCTCGACCCCGCCCCTCACGCCCACCGGAATTCCGCCGTGAAGTGCCGCAGATACTTCGCCTGCCGCTCGATCCGCACGCCCCGCACCTCCGCCGCCCTCCCCTTCGCCTCGATGATCGACTCCGCCGCGAAGTCGAAGTGACTCTGCGTGTACACCCGCCGCGGGAAGGCGAGCCGGACGAGCTCCATGGGCGCGTACGTCTCCGTCCCATCCGGAAGCCGCTTCCCGAACATCACCGAGCCGATCTCCACGCCGCGGATCCCGCCCTCGAGATACAAGGCCAGCGACAGCGCCCACGCCGGGTAATCCTCCGGCCCGAGGTGCGGCAGGAACGAGCGCGCCTCGAGATACACCGCGTGACCGCCCGTGGGCTCCACGATCTGGATCCCGGCGGAGAGGAGCTTCTCGCCCAGGTACTCGGCCGTGCGCAGCCGGTAGGCGAGGTAGTCCTCGTGCAGCACCTCCTCGAGCCCGACCGCGATGGCCTCGAGGTCGCGGCCGGCGAGCCCGCCGTATGTGGGGAAGCCCTCCGTGAGGATGAGCAGGTTCCGGGCCGCCTCGACCCAGCGCTCGTCGCGGAGGGCGATGAAGCCGCCGATGTTGGCGAGGCCGTCCTTCTTCGCGGAGACGAGGCAGCCGTCCGCGAGCGAGAACATCTCCCGCGCGATCTCCTTCACCGGGCGCGACGACTGTCCCGGCTCCCTCATCTTCACGAACATCGCGTTCTCGGCGAAGCGGCAGGCGTCGAGGACGAGGGGCTTCCCGTTGCGGTGGAGGAGGTCCGAGCAGGCGCGCAGGTTCTCGAGCGAGACGGGCTGGCCGCCACCCGAGTTGTTCGTCACGGTGATCATGCCGAACGGCACCTTCGTGCCCTTCTCCGCGAGGAGGCGCTCCACGCGGCCGAGATCGACGTTCCCCTTGAACGGATGGCGCGAGCGCGGATCGAGCCCCTCGGGGATGAGGAGGTCCGCGGCCTCGACGCCGTCGTACTCGAGGTTCGCGCGGGTCGTGTCGAAGTGCGTGTTCGACGGGACGATGTCGCCCGGCTTCGTCGCGACGGAGAAGAGGATCCGCTCCGCCGCCCGCCCCTGGTGCGTCGGGATGACGAACGGGTAGCCGGTGAGCTCCCGGACCGCCGCCTCGAAGCGATAGAAGCTCCGCGCGCCGGCGTAGCTCTCGTCCGCCTCCATGACGGCCGCCCACTGCCGCGCGGACATCGCGCCCGTCCCGGAGTCGGTGAGGAAGTCGAGGAGGACGTCCTCGGCGCGGAGCCGGAACGGGTTCAGCTTCGCCGCCTCGAGGAGCCGCGCTCGCTCCTCGCGCGTGGTGACCCTTATCGGCTCGACCGCCTTGATGCGAAAGGGCTCGATGATGGTGCGGGGCATCCCCGCATCTTCGACGGCTTCGCCGCGGCTCCCCTCCACCCGGAGGTGGCCCTCCCCAGGAGGGAAGGCGCGCGCGGCAGGAAACCGACGCCCATGGCCGCCTCCAGGCTCTGGGGAGACCGGCTACGGCTTGGCCGCGGCGGGCTTCGGTGCGGCAGGCTTGGCCGCCGCCGGCTGCGCCGCGGCCTCGGCCTGCTCGATGCGGACGCCGCGCGAGGCGCGCTTCGCCTCACGGAGCAAGGACGAGAGCTCCTCGATGTCGCTCGTGATGGTGAGGCGCACCTGGACGTCCTTGTACGTCACGCCCGGCTCGGGGTGGACCGGCAGGTTCACGCGCTCCGTCCTCCAGACCGTGTGCCGCGGGCCGTTCCCCCGGAACACCACGCTCACCTTCGGCACCTCGTCGAAGCGGAGCGCCTTCGCGCGCACGGTGGCCTGGAGCTCCAGCTCGGGGCCCTTGGGCGCGACCTCCGAAGGCCCGGCCGGAGGAGGCGCGGCGACGGCGTCCGGCGCGTCGGCGCACGAGAGGGCGACTGCGAGCGCGATGAACGTGGCGTCGTCCGCGAGAGGGGTGGCATCCCCCTGCGCCTCCGCCGCCCAGACCCTCGCCGGTCCCGCGCCACCGATCAGCGCTGCCAGACCCCACGCCACCCACCGCCACCCGACCGCCACGCTCATGCCCGCCGCTCCCTCTCCCGGCGCCTGCCTGGCGCCGCGTGAACGGACTTTCGGCACGCGACCAGCCATCGGCCACGCTCCGGCGCGGTTCCGACCCGGCGCGGCGCGAGCGCGGACGGAGCGGCCGCCCGAGACGAGGAAGGGCCCCGGTCCGCTCGCGGCCGGGGCCCCGGAGGTGCTCGCGGACGGGCTAGAGGAGGAACATCGCGCCCACCCCGATGCTGAAGTCGGTGGTGTCGACCTTGTTGAAGTAGGGCAGGATCCCGATCTCGGCGCCGATCTTCATCTTCGGATTCACCTTGAAGAAGCCGCCCGCGGCGAAGCGCATCATGAGGCCGGTCCCGGAGCCGGTGTCCTTCACGGTCCCGAAGAAGGGAAGGGTCTGGGTGGTGGTGAACGAGTAGTAGTACAGGCCCAGCCCGGCGTCGCCGTACAGGTCGATCTGCGGGTTCACGGGCAGCGTGAAGCGCGCCGCCGGGATGAGCTTGAAGATGTTGAACTTGATGTCGCCGAAGGCGATGTCCTCGGAGAAGTGCGTGTAGCCTACCGAGCCGACGAAGGAGAGCGCGATCTGCGGCGAGAGCTGCTGGATCGGCAGCTCGCCGTCGACCCGCAGCGACAGCCCGGCGAGGTCACCGCTCTCGTACCCGATGAAGCCGCCGATGGAGAGCCCGCCCCCGGTCGTCGTGGCCTGAGGCGTCGTCTGGGTCCTCGTGCCCCGCTTGGCCTGCGCGCTGGCGGAGAATGGCGCCGCGATGAGCGCAGCGACGGCGAGTGCAACTGACGTGCGGACGTGCATGTATCCCTCCGTATGAGTGCGGCCGGTTCCAGGCCGATAGATGGCACGCCGCCGCGGCGGCGCCAAGAAATTTGCCGGGCCGAGCGGGCGGCATCGACAGCCGGCCGGATCGGTGCTCTCCTCGCCCGGACCGGACGGGGAACGGCATGAGCGAAGGAGAGAGGAAGGAGCCCGCGGAGAGGCGGCGGATCCGCGCGATCCGCAACATCGGCATCATGGCCCACATCGACGCCGGCAAGACGACCTTGACCGAGCGTCTCCTCTTCGCGGCCGGGCGCACGCACAAGATGGGAGAGGTCCACGAGGGCGCGGCCGTCATGGACTGGATGGACCTGGAGCGGGAGCGCGGCATCACCATCACCTCGGCCGTGACGACCTTCGACTGGCGCGGCCACGAGGTGCACCTCATCGACACGCCCGGGCACGTCGACTTCACCATCGAGGTGGAGCGCTGCCTGCGCGTGCTCGACGGCGCGGTCGCGGTGTTCGACGCGGTGAACGGCGTCGAGCCGCAGAGCGAGACGGTGTGGCGCCAGGCGGACCGCTGGCGCGTGCCCCGCATCGCCTTCGCCAACAAGATGGACCGCGTCGGCGCGGATCTCGCCATGACGCTCGAGTCGATGCGGCGCCACTTCCCCGATCATCGCATCGCCGCGGTGCACCGGCCCATCGGCGCGGAGACGGCCTTCGCCGGCGTCGAGGACCTCGTCCCGCGCCGGCGCATCCGCTTCCCCGACGCGGAGGACCCGCGCGCCGCCGACGTCGAGGAGGGGCTCTCCGCGGAGGGCGAGGCCGACCGCGCCGCCCTGGTGGAGACGGTGGCGGACCTCGACGACGCCATCGCCGACGCCGTCCTGGGCGACCGCGACGTGGACGGGCCCACCCTCTCCGCCGCGATCCGCCGCGCGACGCTCGCGGGCAAGCTCGTCCCGCTCCTCTGCGGCGCGGCCCTTCGCAACAAGGGCATCCCGCTCGTCCTCGACGCCGTGTGCGACTGGCTGCCCTCCCCGCTCGACGTGCCGCCCATCTCGGGCAAGAACCTGCTCACCGGCGAGACCGAGCTCCACCCGGCCGACGATCACGCCCCGCTCCTGGCGGTGGCCTTCAAGGTGTCGCTCCTCGACGAGAAGCGCCGGCACGTGTTCGTGCGGATCTACTCCGGCCGCATCGCGGAGGGCGACGACGCCTGGAACGCGAACCTCGAGAAGAAGGAGAAGGCCTCGCGGCTGCTCCTCATGCACGCGGTGCAGAAGAAGCGGATGCCCTCGCTCGGCGCGGGGCAGATCTTCGCCGCGGTGGGTCTCAAGGAGACGCGCACGGGCGACACGCTCTCGCACCCGGGCCACCCCATGCTGCTCGACCGCATCTCGAGCTACGAGCCCGTCATCTCCCAGGCCATCGAGACCACGTCCTTGCCGGAGCGCGACCTCCTCCTCGGGGCGCTGGCGCGCGTGGCCGACGAGGATCCGAGCTTCCGCTTCGGCGAGGACGCGGAGACGGGACAGCTCCTCGTCTCCGGGATGGGCGAGCTGCACCTCGAGATCGTGGCGGAGCGCATCCGGCGCGAGTTCGGGCTCCAGGTGAGGACCGGCCAGCCCCAGGTGCTCATGCGCGAGACCCTCACCGCGGAGGCCGAGGGCGAGGGCACCTTCGAGCGCGTGATCGAGGAGGAGCCGGTCTTCGGCCGCGTCACCGTCCGGGTGCGACCGCTCCCGCGCGGCGGCGGCTTCCGCTTCTCCGTGGCGCCCGCGGCGCGGGAGCTGCCGTTCCTGCGAGACGAGGCGCTCCGCGCCGTCGAGGAGGGGGCGCGCGAGGCGGCGGAGGGCGGCGTGCTGGAGGGCTACACGCTCCAGGACGTGGAGGTCGTCTTCACGGGCGCGTCCTGGCGCGAGGGCGAGTCGAGGCCGTTCGCCTACAAGGTCGCGGCCGCGGACGCCGTGCGAGCGGCGGCCGCCCGGGCGAAGCCGGTCCTGCTCGAGCCCATCGTCCGCGCCGAGATCATCGCGCCGGGCGAGTACCTCGGCGCGGTCCTCTCCGGCCTGGACCAGCGCAAGGGCATGGTCCTCGACGTCGCCGATCGCGGCGCTGCGGTGAAGGTGATCGAGGCCGAGGCGCCCCTGCGGAGGATGTTCGGGTACGCGACCGAGCTTCGCTCCGCCACGCAGGGGCGCGCGGTGTTCACGATGAAGTTCGATCGCTTCGACGCGGTGCCGTGATGCCCGTCGCCGGCGGTGAAGCTCGGCCGCGCGCCGCGCCCGTCCCAGGTTCACGGAGAGCGACGCTCGCCGCCGCTCCCGCGGCGAGCCCCTCTACGCCGCCCTGAAGGGCGCGAAGGCGCGCTGCCTCGCCGACCGCCGGTTGCGGACGAGGAGGTACGCGGCCGCCGCAGCGAGGATGGGAGAGCCCACGACGCCGATCACGAGCGCCGCCGTGAGGAGCACCGTCCCGACGACGACCAGAGCGGCCGTGAAGAGAAGCCCGCTCGCGAAGAACCTCGCCTCCTCCAGCCTGCCCGCGCACTGCTCCGACGTGGCGTCCGCTACTTCCAATGGAATCGCCTCGAAGTCGCTCATCGTCGCCCTCCTCCGCTTTCCGGCACCTCTGCCGGTCCGCGGAACGAAGTTGCGTCCCTCGAGTTGTGACCGGTTCGCATTCGCGACGCGATGCGACACGTTGACGCGAAACGCCAGGAATTTAGGGTACTTACGGCCCGTATCTCGATTGACACGGATCAGGACCCCAGGGATCTGTCCGCGGACAAATCGCCGTGGCGGCTGGAAAGTGGACTCGACCGGTCAACGTGGACCGGATCGTTCCGTGGATTCCTTCAACACCGCCCGGATGGACGGGCCTTCACGGACGGTTTCACCTCGCTCGCGCGAGCGGCCGACTCTTCTCGCCGGCGAGCGCGCTACGCGAGCCGGCGCACGATCTCGTCCGCCATCTGGCGCGTCGAGAGCGTCCCGCCGAGATCGCGCGTGCGGCAGCCCTCGGCCACCGCCCCGTCGACGGCGTCCTCCACGAGCTTCGCCTCCGCGGCGAGCCCGAGCGAGTGGCGGAGCAGCATCGCCGCCGACAGGACCGTGCCGACCGGGTTCGCGATCCCCTTCCCCGCGATGTCCGGCGCCGAGCCGTGGATGGGCTCGTAGAGCCCCGGGCCCTTCTCGCCGATCGAGGCGGAGGGCAGCATGCCCATGGAGCCCGCGAGCACGGAAGCCTCGTCGGTGAGGATGTCGCCGAACATGTTCTCGGTCACGACCACGTCGAGCGAGGCGGGGCTCGTGACGAGCCGCATCGCCGCCGTGTCCACGAGCATGTGATCGAGCGCGACGTCGGCGTTCGCCTTCCCGATCTCGGTCGCGATCTGGCGCCAGAGCCGGGACGACTCGAGGACGTTCGCCTTGTCCACCGAGGTGACCTTCCTCTTGCGCGCCTTGGCGAGGCGGAAGGCCAGCTCCACCACCCGGCGCACCTCGTAGTCGTGGTACTCGAGCGTGTCGACCGCGCGCTCGTGGCCGTCCTTGCGGTCGCGGCCCTTGGGCTGGCCGAAGTAGAGGCCGCCCGTGAGCTCGCGGATGACGAGGATGTCCACGCCGCGGATGCGGTCGGGCTTCACCGGCGACGCGTCGACGAGAGCGTCGTGCACGCGGACGGGGCGGAGGTTCGCGAACACGCCCAGCCCCTTCCTGAGCGCGAGGAGCCCCTGCTCCGGCCGGACCTTCGCGGCGGGGTCGTCCCACTTCGGCCCGCCCACGGCGCCGAGGAGCACCGCCTGCGACGCCTTGCAGGCGGCGAGGACGTCGTCGGTGAGGGCGACGCCGTGGGCGTCGATGGAGCAGCCGCCCATGAGCTTCTGCGAGAAGGAGAAGCGATGCCCTCGCTTCTTCGCAACGAGCTCGAGGACCCGCACCGCCTCGGCCGTGACCTCGGGGCCGATGCCGTCGCCGGGAAGGACGACGATGTCTGCGTTCAAGGCTCCCTCCCCTTCGCCGGAAGCTCCGGCTCGTTCCCGATGGTGAGGCCGTACTCGATGGCGTCCACGAGGGCGCGCCAGCTCGCCTCGATGATGTTCGTGCTCGCGCCGACCGTGCTCCAGCGCCGCTGCCCCCGCTGCGAGTCCACGAGGACGCGCGTCGTGGCGCCGGTGCCGCTCGTGGCGCCGTCGAGGATGCGGACCTTGTAGTCGATGAGATGGATGTCCCGGAGCTCGGGGTAGCGGTTCACGAGCGCCTTGCGGAGCGCGGCGTCGAGGGCGTCCACCGGCCCGTCGCCCTCCGCCGCCGTGTGCAGGAGGTCGCCGTCGACCTTCACCTTCACCATGGCCTCGGAGAAGATGCCGCGCCCGGCGCGGTGCTCCACGTTCACGAGGAAGTCGACGAGCTCGAAGGGCGCGCGATAGCCCTTCTCGCTCCGCTTCATCATGAGCGCCACCGACGCCTCGGCCGCCTCGAAGGAGAACCCCTTCGCCTCGAGCGCCTTGATCTCGTTCAGGACGCCGCCCACGTCGCCGGCGGTGAGGCCGAACTCCTCCGCCTTGGAGAGGAGGTTCCCGCGGCCGGAGAGCTCCGAGACCACGACGCGCTGCGCGTTGCCCACGAGCTCCGGCACGATGTGCTGGTACGAGGCCGCGTTGCGCCGCATGGCCGCGACGTGGATGCCGCCCTTGTGGGCGAAGGCCGACTTGCCCACGTACGCGAGGTGCTCGTCCGGCGCGAGGTTCGCGACCTCGGCGACGAAGTGCGCCACCTCGTAGAGCGTCTGGAGGTGTCCCTCGGGGAGGCAGGGCTTGCCGAGCTTCAGCTCGAGCGCCGGGATGATGGAGCAGAGGTTCGCGTTCCCGCAGCGCTCGCCGTAGCCGTTCACGGTGCCCTGGACCTGGATGGCGCCCTCCTGCACCGCCACGAGGGCGTTCGCGACCGCCGTCTCGCTGTCGTTGTGCGTGTGGACGCCGAGCGGTGTCTTCACCTGGGCCCGCACCGCGCGCACGATCTCGCCGATCTGCCAGGGCAGCGACCCGCCGTTCGTGTCGCAGAGGACGAGTGTCTCCGCGCCGCCGCGCGCCGCGGCGCGGAGCGTCTCGAGCGCGTAGCCGGGGTCCGCCCGCCAGCCGTCGAAGAAGTGCTCGGCGTCGTAGATGACGCGCCGGCCCTTCTCGCGCAGGTAGGCGAGGCTCTTCTCGATGATGCGCAGGTTGTCTTCGAGCGTCGTGCGCAGGACGTCCGTGACGTGGAGGGTCCAGGTCTTCCCCACGACCGTGCAGACCGGGGCGCCCGAGTCGAGGAGCGCCCGGATGTTCGCATCGTCCTCCGGCCCGCCGCCCACCCGGCAGGTCGAGCCGAACGCGGCGATGAGCGCCCGCTGCCAGCTCGCGTCCCTGGCGCGCTCGAAGAACTCGGCGTCCTTCGGGTTCGAGCCCGGCCAGCCGCCCTCGATGAACGCCACGCCCAGCTCGTCGAGGCGCCGAGCGATCCGGAGCTTGTCCTCGCAGGAGAGCGAGATCCCTTCGCGCTGCGTGCCGTCGCGCAGCGTCGTGTCGTAGATCTGAATCATGGGCCGGACAGTATACACGAGCGGGTCGGCCCGCCGGGAGCAGCCCGGCCGGCGGGCGACGCGCGCCGCGGCGTCGAGATCTAGGTCACGGTCGGGGTCGGGGTCGAGGTCGCGGTCGCGGTCGCGGTCGCGGTCGAGGTCGGGGTCGCGGTCGGGGGCGGGCCTAGGGCTTCTGCGGCGAGGGCGACGGCGCAGCCGCCGGCACCGCCTCCGGCGTCGCGGCGGTCTTCGGCTGAGCGCGCGAGAGCCGCTCGCCCACCTCCCGCACGTACGCGTCC
>DATDDC010000281.1:0-3471 GCA_036523995.1 Anaeromyxobacter sp. | reverse complement strand
GGGCCCGCACCGTCTCCGGCGCCGTCCCCGGCGCGCTCGAGACCTGGCTCGTCCTGCGCGGCGTGCGCACGCTCGGCCTGCGCGTGCGGCGCCAGAGCGAGACTGCGGCGCGGCTCGCGGCCTGGCTCGAGCCGCGCGTGGCGCGCGTGTGGCATCCGTCCCTGGCCTCGCATCCGGGCCACGCCGTCGCGGCGCGCCAGATGAGCGGGTTCGGGGCGATCCTCTCCTTCGAGCTCGCGAGCGAGGAGGCGGCCCGCGCGCTGCCCCGGCACCTCACCGTCTTCCGCGACGCCACCTCGCTCGGCGGGGTGGAGTCGCTCCTCGAGTGGCGGCGCAGGCACGACCCCGAGGCGCCGCCGGCGCTGCTGCGCATGTCCGTGGGGCTGGAGGATTACGAGGACCTGGCGCGGGATCTGGAGGCGGGGCTCGCGAAGGTGAAGGCGCGCTAGGAGCGGGCCGACGCCACGGGCGCGTCCTCGTCCCCGTCCAGCGCCGCCGCGATCCGCCTGCGCGTCTCCTCCCGGAGCCGGTCCACGTCACCCGTGCCGAGCCCGGCCGTGGGGATGGGCGGCAGGATCCGCACGCGGATCCGCGAGGGCTGGATCCAGACCTGGTCCGGCGCCATCGCCTCCCCCGCGCCGGTGATGGCGACGGGGACGATGGGCACGCCCGCGTCGATGGCGAGCTTGAAGGGCCCGGGCCGGAAGGGGTTCAGCGTGCCGTCGCGGCTGCGCGTCCCCTCCGCGAAGAGGCCCACCGGGATCCCGGCGTCGAGGTAGCGCCGCAGCCGCGCCAGCGCGGCGGAGCCGCTCTCCTTGTCGCCCCGCACGACCGGCACGTAACCGGCGATGCGGAAGGCCCAGCCGAGCCAGGGGACCCGAAACGCCTCCGCCTTCCCGATCCACTTCATCTCGCGCGGCAGGCACGCGATGGCGAGCGCGTCCACCATCGAGCGGTGGTTCGGCACGACCACGAACGTGGCGGGCGGATCGGGGAGGCGCCCCTCCAGGCTCACGCGCCAGAAGGGCGTGGCGACGAGGACCTCTCCCAGGAACCGGAGGGCCCGGCTCGTCGCCATCCTGTGGCGGTCGAACGGGAACGTCGCCGCCCGCACCACGACCGACAGCGGCAGCGTGAGGAAGATGACGGCCGCGGCGAACGCGTAGAAGAGGAGCGCGGATGCGGCGCGGAGGATGCTCACCGCGTATCAGTTTCCCGGATCCGAGCCCGGCGCGTCAGCCTCGTCCTCCTCGACGTCGGGGCCGGGGCCCTGCGGCAAGGCGTCCAGCCGCTCCCGCACGAGCCTCACGTGCTTCTCCTCCTCGTGGACGAGGTCCTGGAAGAGGGCGCGGACCTCCCGATCCTCGACCTGGCCCACGGCGTCGGTGAAGAAGTCGCGGGCCTTCTCCTCGGACGCGAGCGCCACCTCCAGCGCCTCCCGGGCCGACATGAACACCCGCGGCGAGCCGCGGTGCGGCGCCTCGACGTCGTCGAGGTCGTCTGCGGTGATGCGCCGCGGGGCGTCCCCGAAGAGATGGCGGCGGCGCGTCGCCAGGTCCTCGCGGTGCCGCGACTCGTAGGACGACATCTGGCGGAACATGTCGCTGGCGTCGCCGTCGTAGCGACCGCCGGTGATCTTCGCGAAGCCGTCGTAGCGCGCCTGCGCCTCCTCCTCGATGGCGATGGCGAGATCGAGCGCGTCCTGCAGCGAGAGGGTCCGGACGTCGAAGGCGGGCATGGGCTTGCTCCCCTGGGGGTGGAACCGCGCGGGTGTCCTCCCTTCCGTAACGGCCGATTCTGGACCTGTCCGCGCCTCGACCGGGGGTCCCGGGGTGTGGTTTGCTTGGCGCCCCCGAGTTACGCCACACCCATCGGTTTCCGGAGGGAGACGCCATGGCTGCGCCCGCTTTCCAGTACCAGGACCCGTTTCCGCTCGCGAAGGACGACACGCGCTACCGCCTCGTGGCCAAGGAGGGCGTGTCCGTCGCCCAGTTCGAGGGGAAGGAGATCCTGAAGGTCGACCCCTCTGCGCTCGTCCGGCTCTCGCGCGAGGCGATGCGCGAGATCTCGTTCTTCCTGCGGCCCTCTCACAACGAGCAGGTCGCGAAGATCCTCTCCGACCCCGAGGCCTCGCCCAACGACAAGGGCGTCGCCCTCGCCATGCTCCGCAACGCGCAGATCGCGGCGAAGGGCGAGCTGCCCTTGTGCCAGGACACCGGCACCGCCACCATCGTCGGGAAGAAGGGCCAGCAGGTCTGGACCGGCGTCCGGGACGAGCAGTACCTGTCCGAGGGCGTCTTCCTCACGTACACGCAGGAGAACCTGCGCTACTCGCAGACCGCCGCGATCGACATGTACAAGGAGGTGAACACCGGCACGAACCTCCCGGCGCAGATCGACATCTATGCGGCGGAGGGCGCCGAGTACAAGTTCCTCTTCGTCGCGAAGGGCGGCGGCTCCGCGAACAAGATGATGCTGTGGCAGGAGACGAAGGCGCTCCTCAACCCCGCCGCGCTCGAGAAGTTCCTCGTCGACAAGATGAAGCACCTCGGCACCGCGGCCTGCCCGCCCTACCACGTCGCCATCGTGGTGGGCGGCACCTCGGCCGAGGCGAACCTCAAGACCGTGAAGCTCGCCTCGACGAAGTACTACGACGGCCTTCCCACGAAGGGGAACGAGCACGGCGTCGCCTTCCGCGACCTCGAGCTGGAGCAGCGGCTCCTCGAGGCCGCCAACAAGCTCGGCATCGGCGCGCAGTTCGGCGGGAAGTACTTCGCGCACGACATCCGCGTCGTCCGGCTGCCGCGCCACGGCGCCTCCTGCCCCGTGGGGATGGGCGTCTCCTGCTCGGCCGACCGGAACGTGAAGGCGAAGATCAACCGGGAGGGGATCTGGATCGAGGAGCTGGACCATGCGCCCGAGCGGCTCATCCCGCTCGAGTACCGGACCGGCAAGCACGGGCACGGTGTGAAGGTGGACCTCAACCGCCCGATGAAGGAGATCCTCGCCGAGCTGTCGAAGCACCCCGTGTCGACGCCGCTCCTCCTCACCGGCACCATCGTCGTCGGCCGCGACATCGCTCACGCGAAGTTCAAGGAGCTCATCGACGCCGGGAAGCCCGTGCCCGAGTATCTCCTCGAGCACCCCATCTACTACGCCGGCCCGGCGAAGACGCCGAAGGGCAAGCCCTCCGGCTCGTTCGGCCCCACGACCGCGGGGCGCATGGACTCGTACGTGGACCTGCTCCAGTCTCACGGCGCGTCGATGGTCATGATCGCGAAGGGCAACCGCTCGCAGCAGGTCACCGACGCGTGCAAGAAGTACGGCGGCTTCTACCTCGGCTCGATCGGTGGCCCCGCCGCCGTGCTCGCGGAGGAGAACATCAAGAAGGTGGAGTGCATCGACTTCCCCGAGCTCGGGATGGAGGCGGTCTGGAAGATCGAGGTGGTCGACTTCCCGGCGTTCATCCTC
>DATDDC010000280.1:0-1544 GCA_036523995.1 Anaeromyxobacter sp. | reverse complement strand
TGCGCGAGGGCGAGCGCCTCGGCCGGGCCGAACCAGGCCACCCACTCCTCCGCGATCCAGCGCGGCAGCGCCTCCGCCGCGGCGACGTGGCCGGCCGGATCGGCGTCGAGGGCGGGAGGCGGCACGGGGCTCGGGGCGCGGGCCAGGGAGCGGAGGACCGCGTTCACGTACCCCGCAGCCCGGCCGTGGTCGACGGCCTTCGCCAGCGCGACCGCCTCGCCCACCGCCGCGTGCGCCGGCGTCCCGAGGTGCAGCAGCTGGTAGGCACCCATGCGCAGCGCCACGCGCGCCGCCGGGTCGAGCTCTGCGAGGGGGCGCCGGGAGTGCCCGGCCAGCGCGGCGTCGAGCGAGAGGGCGCGGCGCAGGGTGCCGTAGACGAGCTCGGTCGCGAGCCCCGCCTCTCGCGGGTCGAGCGCGCCCGCCCGGGCCAGGGCGGCGTCGAGCGCGCGGGAGGCGTACGCGCCGCCCTCCTCCACGCGGCGGAGGACCTCGAACGCGATCCGCCTGGACGGCGTCGCGCTCATGCGCCGAACGCGAGCTCCTTCCTCCGCAGACCGTTCGCGAAGTCGGCGGCGGCCTGCGGCCCCCTTCCCTCGAGCTGCAGCCAGCCCACGAGCAGGGTGGTGGGGCGGGCGCAGCGGACGGAGAGGCCGCGGCGGGCGATGGCCGTGGCGGTGCCCGGAACCCAGCCGGCCTCGTCGGCCCCGGCTTCCTCGGGCGCGGCCTCGAGGACCTTCACCACCTTGCCGTCGAGCGTGGTCCACGCGCCCGGCCACGGAGAGAACCCGCGCAGCCGGTCTGCGATCTGCCGCGCGGGGCGGGTCCAGTCGATGCGCCCGTCCTCCTTCGCGAGGATGCGCGCCAGGGTCGCCTTCGCGGGATCCTGCCTCACCGGGACGATGGCGCCCTTCGCGAGGAGCGCGAGCGCCGCGACGAGCGCCTCGCCGCCGAGCGCGGAGAGCCGGGGCGAGAGCGTCTCGGCCGTGTCCTCCGGCTCGATGGGGAGCGCGCGCTGGAGGAGCACGTCGCCCGTGTCGAGCCCCTCGTCCATCTGCATGATGCTCACCCCGGTCTCGCGCTCGCCGCTCGCGATGGCCCACTGGATGGGCGCGGCGCCGCGATGGCGGGGGAGGAGCGAGCCGTGGACGTTCACGGCGCCGTGGGGCGCGAGCTCGAGGAGGTCCTTCCCGAGGATGCGGCCGTAGGCGGCGACGCACAGCACGTCGGGGCGGAGCGCCGCGAGCTCCGCCGCGAGCCGGCCGTCGCGCACCTTCTCCGGCTGGAGCACCGGGATGCCCCGCTCGCTCGCCCACGCCTTCGTCGCGGGCTCCCGGAGCGCCTGGCCGCGCCCGGCCGGGCGGTCGGGCTGGGCCACCACCGCGAGGAGCTCGTGGCCGGCGGAGGCCAGGGCCGCGAGCGGGGGGACGGCGAAGGAAGGGGTGCCCATGAAGACGAGGCGCATCGGGGAGAGCTTATATCCTCGAACGGGTAGCCCGCGTGACGGCCGCAGGCCGGCGCGCGGGCTGCAAGACCCCGCGGTCACT
>DATDDC010000279.1:0-5769 GCA_036523995.1 Anaeromyxobacter sp. | reverse complement strand
CCGCGCGCCGCTTCCGGCAGGCTCCGCCTCGCATGGAGGCCGGGGTCTGCGCCGCGGTCGGGGTCGGGTCGGGGTCGAGGTCGAGGTCGAGGTCGAGGTCGAGGTCGAGGTCGGGGTCGAGGTCGAGGTCGAGGTCGGGTCCCAGGTCAGGCTCAGAGGCGAAGAAGGTGGTGCGCCCGGCTCCTGGCGCCCGCAACGCCGGGCACGATCCCAGGATGAGCAACCTCACCTGTTCGGGACCGGTTCGCCGTGGTCGCGTTCCGGCCTCCGGCCGACGTCGGCGTCAGGGTCGAGGTCGGCGTCGAGGTCCGTCCCAGGATCACGTCGTTGCCCTTGGCCGCGAGCCGCCCGGGTAGAATCCGCTCCCCTTGACGCCCCTCGCCGCCCTCGCCGCAGCCGGGCTCGTGGCCCCGCTCGTCGCGGCCGCGGCGCCGCCGGCCCCCTCGCCGGACGTCAAGATCGAGGGCGACGTCACCTACCAGCCCGGAACCGGCAGGCTCCTCGTCGAGAACGGCGCCGTGCTGCGCCGCGGCGCCGTGACCATCCGCTCCCGCTCCGCCACCTACGACCCGGAGACCGGCGAGGTCCGCGCGTCGGGCGGCGTGCTCCTCACGGACCCGACCCGCGCGATCCGGGCCGATGGCATCCGCGCCGTGCTCGGGGGCGAGTGGGAGGCGGAGGGCGTCGTCGCGTTCGTGAAGGACGTGCCCGTCGATCTCGGCTCGGTGGACACCATCGAGGCGGCGCGCGGGCGCGGGAGGAACCGGCTCTCGTTCTCCGGCTCGCATCTCCGCGGCGACGCCACGGGGCGGCTCTTCCTGGACGGCGCCCGCCTCACGCTCTGCGACTGCCAGGGAGGAGCGCCGTCGTGGGAGGTGACCTCGCGGAAGGCGGACGTGGTCCCGGGGAAGCGCGCGATCCTGTCGTGGCCGGTGCTCCGCATCACGCCCCGTTTCCTGTTCGTGAACAGGCCCGTCCCGGTGCTCGTCCTGCCGTGGCTGTACCTCCCGCTCGGCGACCGGCAGTCGGGGCTGCTCCTGCCGGAGATCCGGAAGACGGGCGCGACGGGAACCGTCCTCGCCCAGCCGCTCTTCCTCACGCTGGGGCGGAGCGCCGACGCCACGCTGACGGCCGAGTACGACTTCGGGCCGTCGCGGCTGGACCCACGCGCCGGCGCGGTGCGAGGCCCGGGCGCGCGCCTCGAGCTTCGCTGGGCGCCGGCGCAGCGGAGCGAGGGCCGAGTGGAGGTCGCCTGGGTCCACGACCTGTACCGGGAGCCTCCGGACCCGGCCGGAAGGCTCGGCGAGAGCGGGGACCGGTTCGCGATCTCGGGGTACCACGCACAGCGCATCGGCGATGGCACGTCGCTCGCGGCCAGGCTCGAGCTGGCCGGGGATCCGGTCTGGGTGAGGGACCACACCTCCGATTTCCTCGGGAGGAGCGTGCCGTACCGCCGTTCCGCGGTGCTCGTGTCGGGCCGGGGCGACGCGCTCGCCGTGGAGGGCGATGCCGGATACGTGCAGCCTCTCCGGCCCGACGGGATCCTTCCCGGCGAGCCCTACGGCCTCTTCGGCTCCACCGACCGCGTCGCGAACCGGTGGCCCGCTCTCGCCGCCTCGCTCCTCCCCACCGGCGCCGGACCCCTCCAGCTGTCGGGGCGGCTGGGCGCGGCTCGATACGCGCCCGTGAGCGGCCCGTACGATGCCGCCGGGCGCGCCGCCGCCACGCGCGCGAGCGGCCAGGTCGAGGCGGCGGCTCCGCTGCTCGTGGGAGGAGCCGTGACCGTCTCGCCGTACCTCCGCGGTGCCGCGGCCGGGTATTCCTTCGAGGCGAGCCGGGCCGCGCTGGCCAGCGCCTGGGCCGTCGCCGGCGTTTCGCTCGCCACCGAGGTGTCGCGGCGCTTCGGCTCCGTGCAGCACGCGATCGTGCCGCGGCTCGAGTGGCGCACCGGAAGCGGCGTCGCCGGCGATCGCCTGCCCTGGCTGGCCTACGACGCCGTGGATCGGTCCGGCGCCGGGCTGCTCTCGTCGGGTCCGCCGGGCGCGTGGCAACAGCTTCGCGGGTCCCTCGGGACGCGGCTGTCGCGAGGCGCGGTGGACCTCGTCCGGCTCGAGATCGGTCAGGATCTCGACCTTCGCCGCGAGCGCTTCGCCGAGACCTTCGCGAGCGCAGGCGCGACGGCAGGGGCGGCCTCCCTCGACGCCGCGGCGCGCTTCCTCGCCATAGACGGCCGGGGCGACGCCGCGGGACAGCCGCCCAGGATCCCGTCCGCCCTGCTCGACCGCTTCACGGAGCTGCGGGCGAGCGTGTCCGTCGCGGACAGGCGCGGCGACTCGCTTCACGCCGGGTTCTTCACCATCGGCGCGGGCGGCTCCGGGGCGCTCATCGCGGGCGCGGATCCCCTCTTCGACCTCCGCGCCGCCCCGATCGACGCGACGGCGGGCATGGGCGTCGGCGCGCGCGTGGTCCTCGGGCCGGCGGCGCTCACGTACGACGTGGGCTTCCCCGGGCGCGCCACCTTCGCCCAGGCGTGCAACAGAGTGGGGGAGCGCCGCCTCGACGCCTGGCAGGCGACCCAGCACGCGGCCACCTTCGTCTGGGATTCCCCGTGCCGCTGCTTCCGCATCGCGGCCACGGCGAGCGTGGACGACTGCGCCCGCTCGCTCGGCGACGTCAATTTCAGCGCCTCCATCGACCTGTCGCGTCTGGGTGCGGGGAGGGCGCTCCAGTAGCGGCGTCCCACGTGGGGCGTCCCGCTCCGGCGCACGGAAACGGTTGCTCTCCGTGAACGCTGATTGGAGAATCGGTCGAAAATGGGACGGACTCGTACTTCCCGCGCAGCCTCCGCGCCCGCTCCAGAAGTCGAGCCGGAGAAGCGGCGCGCCATCCTCCACGCCGCGGTCCGGGTGTTCGCCGAGAAGGGCTACCACGGCTGCCGCATCGCGGACGTCGCGCGCGCGGCCGGCGTCGCCTACGGCCTCGTCTACCACTACTTCCAGAACAAGGAGGAGCTGCTCGAGAGCGTCTTCGCCGAGCAGTGGGGCATCCTCATCAGCGCCCTCAAGGCCATCGACGAGGGACCCGGGACGGCGTCCGAGAAGATCGCGGCGGTCTTCGCCTTCGTCTTCGACGTCTTCAAGACCGCGCCGGCCGCCGTGCGCGTCCTCATCCTCGAGGTCACGCGGACGCCCCACTCGCTGCGGGCGGGCTCGACGCGGGAGACCTTCGAGCTGGCGGTGCAGACCGTGGCGGACGTGATCCGGCAGGGGCAGGCGCAGGGCGAGCTCCGCGCCGACCTCGATCCCGTGGTCGCCGCCGCGGGCGTCCTCGGGGCGCTCGAGCTCTCGGTCTCCGGCATGGTCATCGGGCTCGTGCCCGCCGCGAACGAGCAGCAGATCGACGCCGCGAAGCGCGTGGCGTCCGATCTGGTCCTGCGGGGCCTGCGCGTGTGCGGCTGACCCCAGCGTGTTGACGGGGCGGCCCGTCCGTCCTTAACTCCGTTCCCCTGCCGAAGGAGGCCTGCCATGGCGGCGCGCGTTCTCGTCTCCGACGATCTCTCCACCGAGTCGGTCCGCATCCTCGAGGACGCGGGGCTCGAGGTGGACGTGAAGGTGGGGCTCAAGCCCGACGCCCTCGAGGAGATCATCGGCGGGTACGACGCGCTCGCCGTGCGCAGCGCGACCAAGGTCAACGCGAAGCTCCTCGAGAAGGCCGGGCGGCTCAAGGTGGTGGGCCGCGCCGGGGTGGGCGTCGACAACGTGGACCTCGACGCGGCCACGCGCCGCGGCGTGGTGGTGATGAACACGCCCGGCGGCTCCTCGGTCACGGTCGCGGAGCTGGCGCTCGCCATGATCCTGTCCCTCTACCGCCACGTGCCGGCCGCGACGGCGAGCGTGAAGGCCGGCAAGTGGGAGAAGAAGAAGTTCCAGGGGCACGAGATCGCCGGCAAGACGCTGGGCGTCGTCGGCATCGGGAACATCGGCTCGGTGCTCGTGGAGCGCGCGCAGGCCATGAAGATGCGGGTCATCGCGTACGACCCCTTCATCACGCCCGAAGCCGCGGGCAAGCTCGGGGCGGCGCTCGTCGACCTCGAGGCACTGTGGCGCGAGTCCGACGTCGTGTCGCTCCACGTGCCCCTCACCGACAAGACGCGGAACCTCGTGGACGCGGCCACCCTCGCCAAGATGAAGAAGGGCGCCATCCTGGTGAACTGCGCGCGCGGCGGCGTCGTGGACGAAAGGGCCCTCGCGGACGCGCTCGCCTCGGGGCACCTCGGCGGCGCGGCGCTCGACGTGTTCGAGAAGGAGCCGCCCCCGCCCGATCACCCGCTCCTCAAGCAGGACGCGTTCGTCTGCACGCCCCACATCGGCGCCTCGACGGAGGAGGCCCAGTCCGCCGTGGCGATCGCCGTGGCCGAGCAGCTCGTCGCGTACCTGCGCGACGGCGTCGTGAAGAACGCCGTGAACGCGCCCGGGCTGCCCAAGGAGATCATGGAGCAGCTCGCGCCCTACCTCCCCCTCGCCGAGAAGCTCGGCTCGGTCGCGGCCCAGCTCGCGCCGCAGGGCGCGACGGACGTGACGCTGGAGGTGGCCGGCGAGCTCGCCTCGATCCCCATGCGCCCGCTCGCGGCCCGCGCCCTCGTGGGACTGCTCAGGCACTTCCTCGAGACGCCGGTGAACGAGGTGAACGCGCTCGCCATCGCGCGAGAGCGCGGGATGCAGGTGCGCGAGGCGCGCTCCGCGGCGCCGCACGACTGGGTGAGCCTCGTCACCGTCACCGTCCGCGGGACCTCCAGCGAGACGAGCGTCGCCGGCACCGTCTACGGGAAGCGGGAGGCGCGCATCGTCCGCGTGGGGGCCTTCCGGGTCGAGGCGGTCCCGGAGGGCGACGTCATCGTCTGCGAGAACGACGACGCGCCGGGCGTGGTGGGGAACCTCGGCACCGCGCTCGCCGCCGCCGGCGTGAACATCGCGCGCATCTCGCTCTCGCGGCTCGACGATCGCTCGGGCGCCTTCGCGTTCCTGAACGTGGACTCGGCGCCCTCTCCCCAGGTCCTGGAGCAGCTCCGGCGCCTGCCGCACGTCCGGACGGTGCGGGCCATCCGACTGTGAGCCGCGGGGGGCCGGCCACGACCCCAGGTGGCGCTGCCCAGGGCCGCGGCGAAGTGCGGTAGATTCCCGCGGCCATGCAGCTCGATCTCTCCCTTCCGTCGGGGCTCCGGGACCTGCTGCCCGACCACTCGGCCCACCTCGCCGAGCTGTCGTCGAAGCTCCAGGAGGTGTTCTCGCGCTTCGGCTACCGGCGCGTGTTCCTGCCGACGCTCGAGCGGCTCGACGTGGTGGAGCGCGGCCTCTCGGCCTCGGCGCTCGCCGACGTCATGAAGTTCGTGGAGCCCGGCTCGGGCGAGGTCGTCGCCATCCGGCCCGACATCACGCCGCAGATCGCGCGGCTCTTCGCCGCCCGGCCGGATGCGCTGCCGGCGCCGGCGCGGCTCTGCTACGACGGACCGGTCCTCCGCGCGCGGGAGGCCCGCGCCGGGCGGCCGAGGGAGGTCTACCAGGCGGGCGTCGAGCTTCTCGGCGCCGGCGGCCCCGCCGCCGACGCGGAGGCGCTGACCCTGCTCTCCCGGGCGCTCGAGCGCGTCGGGCTCGACGGCGCGGTCGTGGAGGTCGGGCACGCGCGCTTCGCCGCCGCCTTCGTCGAGGCGGCGCGGCTTCCCCAGCGCGGCCGCGCCGAGGCGTGGGACGCGCTCGCGCGCAAGGACGAGGC
>DATDDC010000278.1:0-3806 GCA_036523995.1 Anaeromyxobacter sp. | reverse complement strand
TCGCTCCACGGCGGCGCTCCCGCCCGCGCTGCACTCGGTGGCGCTGTTCGAGCCGCACGGCCCCCTCGTGCAGGCGAACCGCGGGATCATCGAGTACTCGGATCTCCTGAAGCGCGATCCCCAGGCGTTCAAGTACCTGCTCGGCACGAGCGAGACCGGGCGCGTCTCCCTCGACCACTTCGTGCTCCAGCTCGACCTCGTCCTGCTGGCGAGCGCGAACGAGAAGCAGCTCGCCGCGTTCAAGGAGACGCCCGAGTTCGCCTCGTTCAAGGGACGGCTCGAGCTCGTGCGCGTGCCCTACCTGCGGCGCGCCTCGGTGGAGCGGGAGATCTACGACCGGCAGATCACGCCCGCCGCGGTGGGGAAGCACGTCGCGCCGCACGCGACGCGCGTCGCCGCGCTCTGGGCCGTGCTGACGCGCCTCAAGCGGCCCATCCCGGAGCGCTACCAGGGCGAGCTCCGCGAGATGGTGGACGACCTCGCGCCGCTCGAGAAGCTGCGCCTCTACGACACGGGCGAGGCGCCGGACCGGCTCTCGCTGGCGCAGGCGAAGGTGCTCAGGAAGCACGCGCCCGACCTCTACCGCGAGTCGGAGGTCTACCCGAACTACGAGGGGCGCAGCGGCGCCTCGGCGCGCGAGATCAAGACGGCCCTCTTCAACGCCGCCCAGGCCGAGGGGGCGCGCTGCCTCACCCCGCTCGCCGTGCTGGCGGAGCTCGAGGCCATCTGCAAGGACAAGAGCGTCCACGAGTTCCTGCAGCAGGAGGTGGTGGACGGGTTCCACGACCACGAGGAGTTCGTGCGCGTGGCCGAGGCGGAGTACCTCGACGTCATCGACGAGGAGATCCGCGACTCGATGGGCTTCGTCTCGGAGTCGCAGTACCGCGAGCTCTTCGTCCGCTACGTCACGCTCGTCTCGCACTGGGTCAAGGGCGAGAAGGTCAAGAATTCCATCACCGGCGAGTACGAGCCGCCCGACGAGCAGCGCATGGCGGAGATCGAGAAGATCGTGATGCCGCCGGGGGACGACCGGCGGAACTTCCGGCGCGGCCTCATCTCGGCCGTCGGCGCCTTCCGGCTCGACCACCCCGACGCGGCCGAGATCGACTACGCGGCCATCTTCCCGGACCTGTTCCGCCGCCTGCGCGATCACTACTTCGAGGAGCGCAAGCGCCAGCTCCGCCGGAGCCGCGAGGACGTCCTCCGCTACCTCTCCGACGAGCGGGGCTCGCTCGACGACAAGGCGCGGGCGCGGGTGGAGGGCTCGCTGCGGACCCTGCGCGAGCGCTACGGCTACTGCGAGCACTGCGCCCAGGACGCGGTGCTGTTCCTCATGCGCCGGCGCTACGAGGATTAGCCGCCCACCAGCCGAGCAGCCGGGCCGCCGCCGCCCGGTCGGGGATCCTACCGCCCCCGCGCCCGATCCGGGAATGCTCGCCGCCGCGCGCCCGTTCGACCTTCGTGCTCCGGAACCGCCTGCTCACCGCCCTCGCAGCGGCGCCGCTCGCCGCGGGCCTCCTCATCGCGGCGTCGCCCCTCTTCGGCGCCTCCCCGCTGCGCTCCTCGAACCCGCGCGCCGCCACCGTCCAGAAGGTCTTTCCCAGCGCCGTGCGAATCCGCATCACGGCCGCGGGCGAGGTCGTCCGGACCGCCTCGGGCATCGCCTTCGCGCATGAGGGCGGGAAGACGTACCTCCTCACGAACGCCCACGTGGTCGAGCTCTCCAGGGCCTGGAAGGCGCCGGTGGAGATCCGCGTCCTGCCGAGCGGCGGGCAGCCCCAGCTCCCGGCGAGCGTGACGGCGCACGGCCGCGTGCCCGACTCCGACCTCGCCGTGCTGGAGGTTCCGGGCGTGCTCCCCATCACGCCGCTCGCGTCGGACGACGGCCTCGACCTCGGCGACGACCTCGTCGTGATCGGCGCGCCCTTCGGCAAGGGGCTCTCCGTCGCGGCGGGCATCGTCTCGCAGGTCGAGTACGAGCTCGCCGAGAACGCGGAGGCGCCGCGCGCGCCGAAGTCGCTCAAGACCGACGCGCCCATCGGCTACGGCAGCTCGGGCGGCGGCGTCTTCGACGTGCCGCGCGGCAGGCTCGTCGGCCTCGTCGAGGGCTACCGGACCGCCCGCGTCGCCTTCGGGAAGGACGAGGAGTACTCGTTCGACGTGCCCATGCCCGGCGAGACGTTCGTCGCGCCCGCCGCGAAGATCCGGCGCTTCCTCGGCGACAGCGGCCTCGGCCGGCTCGTCGGCGCGGAGGCCGCCGCGCGGGGAGCCGTGGCCACGCCCGCCGCGCCGCGGCTCTGATGATGGAGCGGGGCTCGCCTCGTCCGGGCCGGTGAACGCGGCCGCCGGGCCCGCCTCGAGCGGGCCCGAGGCGTCACTTCCCCGAGGACGACGGCGTGCCCGAGGGCGCCGCACCCGGCGGAACGGGTCCGGGCGTGGTCGGCGCAGCCGGCGCGGTCGCCGGGCCCTTTCCCGTCCCCTCGGTCGCAGGAGCCGCTGCGCCGCCGGCCGGCCCGGTGCCCTGGGCCGGCGTGGGGACGGGCTCCGGCTTCGGTGGGACCCGGAGCTGCACCCAGTAGGCGAGGAAGTCCGCGTTTCGCCCGGCGCGGATCTGCTGGCCCGGCGCGAGGTCGAGGACGGTCCCGAGGCCGTTCGTCGTGTACACCATGGTGTTCCGGTCGAGCGCGAGCGTCACCGGGCCCGAGGCGGCCTCGATGGTGAGCTTGTAGGCCTTCCGGTCGAGGTCGCGGACGAGGCCCGAGACCTCCTCCAGGACCGCTCCGTGCGGGAGGGGAGCCTTCGAGGGCAACGGGGAGGGCGCTGGCTCCGCGCGCGGGACGGGAGGGGTGGTGGGCGGCGAGACGGACATGGACGGCGGCGGCGCGGTCGCAGGGGGCGTCGCGGGCGGGAGCCCTCCCGGTGTCGCCGGGGCCTGGGCGCGGGCGGCGGAGCCGGCGAGGAGTAGGCAGAGCGTGAGCGTGGTCGCGTGCATGCCGCGATGTTAATGCCGATCCGCAGGGAGCGTCGGCCCCGTGCGGTACGATGCGCCCTCGGAGTCCCGAGGAGGCCCCGATGGACACGCGCGTGAGCTGGGACGAGTACTTCATGAACGTCGCCCGCGTCGTCGCCACGCGCGCGACGTGCGATCGCAAGCACGTGGGCGCCGTGCTCGTCCGGGACAAGACCATCCTCTCGACCGGCTACAACGGCTCCATCCGCGGGCTGCCCCACTGCACCGAGGTGGGGCACATGATGGAGGACGGGCACTGCGTCGCCACCGTTCACGCCGAGGCGAACGCGATCATCCAGGCGGCCAAGAACGGCGTCTCCATCGACGGCGCCAGCATCTACACGACGGCCTCCCCGTGCTGGCCGTGCTTCAAGCTCATCGCGAACGCGGGCTGCCGGCGCATCGTGTTCGGCGAGTTCTACCGGGACAGCCGCATCTTCGAGTTCGCGCAGCGGATCGGCATCGAGCTCGTCGAGCTGAAGGTGCCCTCGCGGCCGGACGTCCAGCCCGCGGACACCGGGCACGCGCGGCCCGTCACCGCGGCGCGGCAGGAGTAGTCACGGGCAAGCGCAGGGGCAGCCGGAGGAGGCTGCCCCGGCCCCCCAGGGGGCCCCCAACGATGAGCGCGGCTCCGCCGCGGTTTCGGATCTCGAGCGAGCGGGGGGATCGGGGGGGGGCGCGAGGTGCCCTCGCCGCAGGCGGAGGACACCGAGTGTCCCCCCGCTACTACAGGATCTGCTGGAGCTTCATGGCGAGCCCCATGTCGCCCTGGATCTTGAGCTTGCCCGACATGAAC
>DATDDC010000277.1:0-5211 GCA_036523995.1 Anaeromyxobacter sp. | reverse complement strand
GCGAGCCGCTCTCCCGCCACGGCGAGGGCGCTGACGACGCGCGCGCCGCAGACGAACTCGACGCGCGTGCCCTGTCCCCATCTCTGGGCGCGGAGGACGGCGATGGCGCCGACCTCGCCGGTGCGCCTCGGATGCGTACCGCCGCACGGCGAGGCGTCCTCGATCTCGCCCTTCGAGAGGTCGCCCACGAGGACGACGCGGGTCCCCTTCGCCGGCGGCTTCCGGAGCGGGAGCCGCCCGATCTCCTCCGCCGACAGCTCCCGCGCCACGACGGGCAGGTCGCGGAAGACGAGATCGTTCGCGGCCGCCTCGACCTCGCGCAGCACGGCCGGGCCGAGGGAGGCGAAGCGCGCGTCCAGATCGATCGTGTCCGTCTCCTCGCCGAGGTGGAACGAGAGCGTCTTCGCCCCCGCGCGCGCCTCGAACGCCGCCGAGAGGAGGTGCTGGCCGTGGTGCTGCTGCACGTGATCGCGCCGGCGCGCGGCGTCGACGCGCCCGCTCACGCGGCCGGAGGGCGGCTCGCCCCCGAGCACGTGCAGGATCTCGCCGTCGGACTCCTGCACGTCGACGACGGGCACGCCGCCGAGCGTGCCGCGGTCGGCCGGCTGCCCTCCGCCCTCCGGGTAGAACGCGGTGCGGTCGAGGACCACGGCGGCCCGGCCGCCCTGCGACGCGACGCGGACGACGTCGGCCTCGAACTCGAGGAGGCCCGAATCTGCGAGGTACAGGCGCTCGGTCACGGGGCGGGAATGTAGCGCGGTCCCGGCCAGCCCGCCCGTGGCCATCGTAGGCCCATGAGGCTCAGCATCCACCACCACCGGGTGGCGCTCCCGCCCGATCTCCCGGCGTTCCTCCAGAAGCACGTCACGCGCCCGCTCGTCCGCGTCTACGACAGCCCCGCCGCCGCGCTGGATGTGCACCTCGGCGACGAGCGCCCGTCGAAGGGAGGCGTCGACCAGGCATGCCGGCTCTCCTTCCGCATGCCCGGGGCGCGCATCATCCACGTGGAGAGCCTGCAGGACGATCTCTACAAGGCGCTCCTCGACGCGGGCGAGCGGCTGCGCAGGCACGTGCGGAAGCAGCTCTCGAAGATGCGGACGGTGTCGCGAAGGCCGATGCACCGCCCGCTCGGGCGCTCGTGGCGGGAGCGGACGTTCTGACGGGGGGACACCGGCCCTCGGGAGGGCTCGCGCCTCCCGATCTCCCCGCTCGCTCGAGATCCGGACCCCCGGCGAAGCCGCGCTCCGCGCTGGGGCACCCTGGTGGCCCGGAGCAGCCTCATCCGGCTGCCCCTGCGTCGCGATCGTCAGGCGTGTGCCTTCGCCGGCCCGAGCAGCCGCCTCACGATCCCGAGGAGCGCCTCGTTCGTGAACGGCTTCTGGATCACCTCGACGGCGCCCTCGCCGAAGGGGCCGAGGACCGCCGCGTCGTCCGTGTGTCCGGTCATGAAGAGGATCTTCAATCCCGGCTGCTCGTCCCCGAGCACCGAGGCGAGCTCGGCGCCCGTCATGCGCGGCATGACCAGATCCGTGAGGAGGAGGTCCACGCGCCCGCCGCGCGCCCGCACGGCCTCGAGCGCCTCGAGGCCGTTCCGGCCGGAGATGACCTGGTACCCGGATCCCGAGAGGACGCGCCCGAGGAGGACGCGCAAAGGCTCCTCGTCCTCGGCGAGCACCACCGTCTCGCCGAGCCCCCGCGGCGCGGAGGCCGCCACCGGGAGGACCACGCGCTGGCTGCGCTCGTCCGCCGCGGGGAGGTACACGGTGAAGGTCGAGCCGCCGGCCGGGCGCGATTCCACGCGGATGGCTCCGCCCGCCTGGCGGACGATCCCGTACACGGTGGCGAGGCCGAGGCCGGTGCCGGACTCCTTGGTCGTGAAGAACGGCTCGAAGATGCGCGCCCGCACCTCCTCGGTCATGCCGCAGCCGCCGTCCTTCACGGTGAGCGTCACGTAGCGCCCCGCGGGGAGGCCGAGGTCCGGGGCGGGCATGCCGAGCTCGACGAGCGCCGTGACGATCTCGAGCGGGCCGCCGTCGGGCATCGCGTCGCGCGCGTTCACCGCGAGGTTGAGGAGCACCTGCGCGAGCTGATCGGCGTCCGCGACGATGGGCGGGATCCCCTCGCCGAGCTTGGTGGTGAGCTCGATGCGCTCGCCGATGGCGCGGGAGAGGAGCTTCCCCAGGTCCTGGACGACCTTGTTCACCGCGAGGATCTCGGGGCGGAGGAGCTTCTTGCGGGAGAGGGTGAGGAGCTGGCGCGTCACGCCCACCGCGCGGTGGGCGGCCTCGACGATGCCGTCCGCGTACTCGCGCATGCGCGGATCGCCGGAAGGCAGATCGCGCGCCAGGAGATCCGAGTAGCCCAGGATCACGGCGAGCACGTTGGAGAAGTCGTGGGCGACGCCTCCGGCGAGCCGGCCCACCGCCTCCATCTTCTGCGCCTGGCGCAGGTTCTGCTCGAGGTCCCGCCGCGCGCTCTCGGCCAGCTCCCGCTCGGACACGTCGCGGACGGCGAGCACGCGCAGGCCCCGCGTCTCGAGCCTGAGCTCGCCCGCCGAGATCTCGACGGGGAACTCGAGGTCGTCGGGCCTGCGGTGCCGCGAGGGGAAGGCCCGGGAGCCCGCGGGCGGGAGCCCCGCGTCGGCGGCGGGCGAGAGGAGCTCCGCGTAGCGGAGCTGGCGGAGCGCGTCGCGCGGGCGGCCGTAGAGCCGCTCCGCCGCGGGGTTCGCATCCTGGATGAGGCCGCTGTCCGGGTCGACGAGGAGCACCGCGTCGCTCGAGGTCTCGAACACCCCCCGGTAGAGGCCCTCGCTCTCGACGAGCCGGCCGAGCAGCTCGCGCTGCCGCCGCTTCATCCGCCCCTTCTCGATGGCGTTCTCGACCTTGAGGTTGAGCGCGTCGTAGTCGGAGATGGGTTTCGTCACGTAGTCGAAGGCGCCGATCTGCACGGCCTGGATGGCGGAGTCGAGGGAGGCGTACCCCGTCACGAGGATCACCTCGACGTCCGGCTTCGCCTCCTTGAGCGCGCGCGCCACGTCGAGGCCCGATCCGTCGCCGAGGTTCTTGTCCACGAGCGCGACGTCGAGGTGGGCCAGCTTGTCCGCCACCGCGAGCGCCTCACGGGCCGAGCCGGCGAGGAGCAGCGTCCGCCCGTCGCCCTCGAGGAAGCGGCGGAAGACGTCGAGGATGACGGGCTCGTCATCGACGATGAGGATCGTCGCCATGAGTCCTCTCCAGCGGCAGCCGCAGGCCCACCGAGAGGGCCAGCGCCGCGAACGGGCCGGGCGCGCCTGAACGGGCGGTGAGGAGCGCCACCTCCAGGAACGGCGTGAGCGGACGGCGGGGCAGGCTCGCTCCCGCGGCGATCCGCGCCGCGAGGGAGCTGCCGCTCGTCCCGGCGAGCACGCCGGCGGTCGCGCTGGCGTGGAGCACGAGCGAGGCGTCGACGGCGCGCGCCAGGGCCGCTCCGCCGAGGAGCGTCACCGCGCCGCCGGGCCGGAGCCCCATCGCCTCCACCTCCGCGCGCCACGACGGATCGAACCCGTGCTCGAGCGGGAGCGCCCAGTCGGCGGGGCTCTCGAGCGCGAAGCCCGAGCGCAGGCCCACGAAGCGGCCCCGGACGTCGGCGAGGACGCCCCCCTGGGGGACCCCTTGCCAGCCCGGGGCAGGCGCGAGGAGGAGCGGGCCCGCCGTGGCCTTCGCGCCGCCGACCGTGGCGACGAGCCGCTCGCGCGTCGGGAAAGACACGGCCGGGGCGACGTAGCGGACGTCGAAGGCGCCGGGCGCCGCCGAGGCGACCTCGAGCACCTTTCCGCGCTCGGCCGTCACCGCGGGCGGCGCGTCCACCGGGTTCCCGTGGCGGTCCGCCACCGCCACGCGCAGGACGGAGGCGCGTGCGCCGTCGCCGCGGAGGATGCCCTCCGCGTCCTCGAACCGCGCCACGGCGGGCTCTCCCGGCCGCAGCGGCAGGATGCGGGCGCCGGAGATGCCGAGCCGCTCCGCCGAGGCGGTGACGCGCACCTGCCTGCGTCCGCCGAAGGACGGGCCGGCGACGACGCGGGCCTCGAGCTCGCCCGGCGCGCGCTGGCGCACGTCCGCGAGCTCGGCTCCCTCCGCGGCCATGGAGAGCGTCGCCGGCACGGGGTTCCCCGCGGCGTCGAGGGCGCGGGCCGTGACGGTCACGCGCTCCGCCGAGTCCGCGACGAACGCGTCCCGGTCGAAGGAGACGGCCACCACGGCCGGCGGCCCCGCCACGGTCTCGAGCTTGAGGACGGTGCGCGACGCGGCGGACGCCTGGAGCCGCACCGAGAGCCGCTCCTCGCCGGCGCGCCCCGGCGGGAGGATCCAGATCGCCTCCACGGCGCCGGGCTCCTTCTCCACCGCCGAGACCGAGCCGCGCGAGGGCTCGAACAGCGGCACGTCGCCGCGCCGGGCGGCGCCGTGCGGCGCGACCACGTAGGCCACGACCCGCACCCGCTCCTGGCGGTCCGCCAGCACGGTCACGCGCTCGAGGACGGCGTGGAGGAGCTGCGTCTCCGGCACGTGGAGGTCGATGGGCTTGAAGCCGTGGTGCGCCTCGCGCACTCCGGGCGGCACCACCACCGGGATCACCGCGATGCCGTCCGGACCGGCCCGATGGGGCCCGAAGCTGCGATCGCCGATCTCGAGCGTGATCTCCTGGCCCGGCGAGGTGCGCACGCGGGCGTCGCCCTGGCCGAAGAGCGGGATGGCGAGCCACCCGTGCTCGGTGCCGTGCGGGGTGCGCCCCAGGGCGGCGACGATGGCCACCTGCGGCACGCGCTCGGAGGGGGCGCGGAAGCGCGCCGCGAAGCCGCCGGGCACGCGCCGGAGCGCCTCGATCCGCCCCGCGCTCGCGGAGAGCGACACGTCCTCCACGTCCGACGGCGTGGCGATGCGCAGCTCCGCGGTCGTGTCGCGGCCGAGGAGGAGCCGCGGAGGCTCGGCGGAGACGTGGAGCACGCCTCCGGAGGCGGGCAGGCCGGGCTCCTCCGCGCGCGCCGGCGAGCACGGGAGCGCGAGCGGCGCGATGGCGCCCGCCAGCAGGATCGCGGCCCGGGCCGCGTCAGCGATCCGCGGCGGCGCTCGCATGCCAGTCGATCTCGACCGAGAGGACGTCTCCGTGCTCGCGGCCGCGCCGGCGCTCGGGAGCGGGAGGTCCAGCCGCTTCCCGCTCCTGCGCCCGGCGCGAGGC
>DATDDC010000276.1:0-3483 GCA_036523995.1 Anaeromyxobacter sp. | reverse complement strand
ACCCGGCCGGCGGCCGGCCCCGCACCGGCGCCGCCCGGGCCGGGGAAGAAGCGCGAGGGATCGACGCCGTTCGGGACCACGGCGATCCGGCCGCGGTGGATGGCCCGCGCGAACCGCTTCGCGGCCTGCGAGACGGCGATGCCGAAGTCGATGCGGCCGAGCGCGCCGGACGCCGCACGGCGCAGCGCCCGCTGCAGGGGGAGCTCGCGCTCCGCGGCGCAGTGGAACGTCGCCACCACCGGCACGCGCGCGAGCGCCAGGGCGTGCCGCCCCGGGCCGGGGACGATGGGCTCGTGGACGTGCACGAGGTCGAACGCCCCCGCGGCGAGGAGGTCGCGCGTGGCGCGAGGCGAGGCGAGGAGCCCCACGCGCGCGATGGAGCCGTTCGCGGGCACGGGAAGGGCCCGGCCGAGGGCGTGGCAGCCCTCCGGGACCGAGCCGCTGGCCGGTCCCGCCACCCGCGCCTCGTGGCCGAGCGCCGCGAGGGCGCGGGCCAGGCTCGTGGCGTGGCGGTTCACCCCGCCGTCGCACGAGAGATCGTACGGGGTGAAGACGCAGACGCGCACGGCGGCACGCGCTCGCTACGCCGGGCCGGCCGGGCCCGACCCGCGGGGATCGTCCTCCTGGCGCCGGAGCCGGTGGTGGATGACGAACATGCGCCCCACCGCGGTGGCGGACGCGCCCACCGTCACGATGGCGCACGCGGACTCGACGAGGAGCGCGCCGCCGCGGACGCCGAGGAACGGCGCCGCGAGGAGCGCGGAGAGGAGGAGCACCACCCGGTGCGGCCGCTCCATGCCGAAGTTCGGGCAGGCCACGCCGAGCCCCTCGCCGCGGGCGCGCGCGTAGCTCACCATGAACGAGGAGGCCAGGGCGGCCATGGACCAGACCGCGCCGGAGCGGTCGGGCAGCGCTGTCGCCATCCCGGCGAAGAGCGCGATCTCGATGATCCGGTCCAGGTTCGAGTCGAGGAAGGCGCCCGCCTTCCCCTGCGTGCGCGTGGCCCGGGCGATCTCGCCGTCGATGAGGTCGCACCAGGCGCTCGCGGCGAGCGAGAGCCCCGCCCATCCCCATTGGCCCGCCGCCGCGAACCCGCCGGCGGCGAGGCCGAAGACGGCGCCCGCCACGCTCATGAAGTTCGCCGTGAGGCGCAGCGCGATGGCGAGGCGCAGGAGCGGCCCCGTGACGAAGTAGAGCCAGCGCCCCAGGACCCCGATGATCCCGCCGTACGCCTTCATGCGCTCGTGCGGGGTGGGGCGCACGAGGACGTAGGCGGTCGCGGTGGCGGCGGCGAGGACGAGGACGGCGAGGAGGGCGATGGGATAGGACGGGGTCATCGTGAGGGAACGGTCATCCGACGGCGCTCCGGGACTTGGCGGCATCCGCGTACGCGCGCAGCTTCGCGTACAGCGCGGCCTCCTGCTGGAAGAGGTCGTGGAGGGGCGGCCGCCCCGGCGCGGTCACCGGGCTCTTGAAGAAGAAGGAGAGCCATTCCTGCGGCCCCGCCTCCCCCGCGCGCTGCGCGAGATCGGCGAGCAGGGCCAGGTCGAGCACGAGCGGCGCCGCCAGGATCGAGTCCCTGCACTGGAAGTTCACCTTGATGTGCATCGGATAGCCGAGCCATCCGAAGATGTCGATGGCGTCCCAGCCTTCCTTGTTGTCGCCGCGCGGCGGGTAGTAGTGGATCGTGACCTTGTGGTCCACGTCTCCGTAGAGCTCGGGATGGCGCTCCGGCGACAGGATCTGGTCGAGCACGCCCAGCTTCGAGCGCTCCTTCGTCTTGAAGGAGAGGGCGTCGTCGAGCACCTCGCCGTCGCGGTTCCCGAGGATGTTGGTCGAGAACCAGCCCTCGACGCCGAGGAGCCGCGCGCGAAGCATGGGGGCGAGCGCCGTCTTCATGAGCGTCTGGCCGGTCTTGAAGTCCTTCCCGGCGGTGGGGATGCCGCTCTTCTCCGCCAGCTCCCGCAGCGCCGGGACGTCCTGGGAAAGGTTCGGCGCCCCGTTCAGGAATGGGAGGCCGGCCCGGATCGCCGCCCACGCGTACACCATGGAGGGCGCGAGGGTGGGATCGCCGCGGTCGAGCGCCGCCTCGAACGCCTTCGGCGACTGATGGGCCGGACCGTACTCCGAGTACACCTCGGTCGAGCCGGTCCACACCACCACGCCCCGGGCGCAGCGGTTCCGCTCCATGAATCCGCGCATGTCCGAGACGAGCGCCTCGGCCTTCTCGCGCAGCGTGCCCGACTTCACGTTGGGTCCGTCGAGGCGCCGCACCCAGGCGCGGTCGAACACCGCCGGCATGGGCCGGATGGCGGCGAGCTCGTCCTTCAAGGGATCGAGGTGCTCGGAGGAGAGGACCTTCGCCCGCACGGCCGCGGCGTGGACGTCGTCCGGGATGGGATCCCAGCCGCCGAAGACGAGATCCTCGAGGGCGGCGAGGGGCAGCGCCTCCCGGAGCCTCTCCCCCTGACCGGTGGAGCCCGGAAGGTACCCGAGCTGCGTGAGCGACCCAACCGGCGCCGCGAGACCTCGCCTCACCGCCGCGACCCCGGCGATGGCGGTCGTCGCGACCGCGCCCATCCCGGGGAGGAGCACGGCGAGCCTCTCGCCTCTCTTCAAGGGGCCGAGTCCCGAACAGAGTCTCATGTCCACCTCCGCCTCGGCGGGGCGAGACCCATCTCGTCACCTCGTTTCGCGGGCCGTCAACGTCCCCGCTGCGAACGCGGGGGTTCTATCGCATGGCGCCCCCGCGCGAAAGCAGCGATTTGGGCGCGTGTGCGACGGGGGCGGCCCGGACGCCGCGCTCCACGGCAGCGAGCGCTCGACCGCGCCCGCCTCAGCGGGAGGCCGAGGCCTCGGGCTCGCCGGCCTCCGCTCCGGACGACGCGCGAGAGGGGGGAGCCGTGCGCGGCGCCGCAGGGGCGTCCTTCGCGGCCGCGCCGCCGCAGGGGAGCTCGAAGCCGAGATACCCGAGCACGGCGGTGGAGCCCGCGCTCGGACCGACGCCGAGGGGAACCCCCATCCCCGTCACCACCTGGAGCCCGCCCGGGAAGTCGAACGAGGCGCGGAAGCCCGGGCTCACGACGAAGCTCCTCGCTCGCGAAGTCGCTCCGGCCGAGACGGCGTCCGTGACGGTCCAGAGCGCCTCGACGAGGAGGTTGAACCGCGAGTGGACGCGGAGCACGAGCCCCTCCCCGAGCGACAGGCTGCGCACGTCCACGGCCTCGCCGAGCGCGCGGCCGCTCGGGACCCAGGTCCCGCCGACGTTGGTGTGGGAGACGAGCCAGGGCCCGAGCTTTGCGCTCACGAGCTCCTCGAGAGGCCTCCCGCCCCGATCGCGCGCCCGGCCGGGCGGGGCCTCGGGTCCGCGCCTTGCCCCTTCCGCATGCCGGGCATACGCTCCGCGATCGGGTGCTCGCCGCGCTCGCCGCCTCCCTGGCGCTCGCCGCCTCGCCGGAGGAAGCCGCCCTCGCGGCCGCCCTC
>DATDDC010000275.1:0-7380 GCA_036523995.1 Anaeromyxobacter sp. | reverse complement strand
GGTCGTCCGGGCCGCGAGGACGGCGCCGAGCGCGAGCGCTCCGCAGAGCACGACGAGCACGCGTGTCCGCGCGAGCCGCGAGACGAGGGTGAGCGCGCCCGGAGTCCGGTCGACGCGGAGCATCGTCGATCAGGGGCGGCCGAACACCCGCTCGAAGCTCGTGTCGACGTGCTTCAGGTGATGGTCGAGCGCGAAGCAGGCGTCGATCTCCGCGTCGGCGAGGGCCCTCTTCACGTCCGCGTCACGCTTGAGCGCGGTCCGGAAGTCCACCTTCTCCTCCCAGACCTTCATCGCGTTGCGCTGCACCTGGACGTACCCCTCCTGCCGGGCGACGCCCTTCCCGACCAGCGCCAGGAGCACCCGCTCCGCCTCGTAGAGACCGCCGGTGATCTCGAGGTTCTCCCGCATCCGCTCCGGGTGGACGCGGAGGTTCTCCACCATGCCGGCGAAGCGGTGCAGGGCGAAGTCGAGGGCCAGGGTCGCGTCGGGCGCGATCACCCGCTCCACCGAGGAGTGGCTGATGTCGCGCTCGTGCCAGAGCGGAACGTCCTCGAGCGCCGCGAGCGCGTACGAGCGCAGGAGCCGCGCGAGGCCGGTGAGGTTCTCCGAGAGGATGGGGTTCCGCTTGTGCGGCATCGCGGACGAGCCCTTCTGGCCGGCGGTGAAGGGCTCCTCGGCCTCGCGCACCTCGGTGCGCTGGAGGTGCCGGATCTCGGTGGCGTGCTGCTCGAGGGTGGCGCCGGCGAGCGCGAGCGCCGTGAAATACTCGGCGTGCCGGTCCCGGCACACCACCTGCGTGGCGGCGCCCTCCCCGCCCTCGAGCCCGAGCTTCTCCATCACGAAGGCCTCGACGCGCGGATCGACGTTCGCGAACGTGCCGACCGCGCCGGAGATCTTGCCGACCGCCACGGTCTCGCCGGCGCGGACGATGGCCGCCCTGCGCCGGGTCCAGGCGTCGTACCAGCCGGCGAGCTTGAGCCCGAACGTGGTGGGCTCCGCGTGGATGCCGTGGCTGCGCCCCATGACCGGCGTGCGCCGGTGCTCGAAGGCCCGCTTCTTCACGGCCGCGAGGACGCGATCGATGCCGGCCAGGAGCAGCGCCGTCGCCTCGCGGAGCTGGACGGCGAGGGTGGTGTCGAGGACGTCGGACGACGTCATGCCCTTGTGCAGGTGCCGCGCCGCCGCTCCGCCCTTCTCCTCGACGAAGGTGAGGAAGGCGATGACGTCGTGCTTGACGGTCTTCTCGATCTCGTCGATGCGCGCCACGTCGGCCGGCGCGAACTCGTAGCCCTCGAAGGCCCTGCGCAGGGCCTCGTAGTCGGCGGGCGGTACCTCGCCGAGCCGCACCATGGCCTCGCACGCGGCGAGCTCGACGTCGAGCCAGATGCGCAGGCGGCGCTCGGGCGCCCAGATGCGGGCCATGTCGGGGCGGGTGTAACGGGGGATCATGGCTGGGCTCTCCTGCTAGGTCCCGTGGGTCGTGGCTCGTGGTTCGTGGCTCGTGCAGCGCATGCGTGACACGGGCCACGACGGGCCTCGTTGCACGGATCACGTCGCACGCTGCACGACACACGCGTCACGGACGGCGAACCACGAACCACGGGGTCTCCGATCACTGACCGGTGCTGCCGAAACCTCCGCTGCCGCGGTGCGAGTCCGCCAGCTCCGCGACCAGCTCGATCTCCACCCTCGTCACCGGCGCGATGACGAGCTGCGCGATGCGGTCGCCCCGCGCGAACGACACCGCCTCCTGCCCGAGGTTCACGAGGACGACCTTCACCTCGCCGCGGTAGTCGGAGTCGATGGTGCCGGGCGCGTTCACGAGCGCGACGCCGTGGCGCGCGGCCAGCCCGGAGCGGGCGCGCACCTGGCCCTCGTGGCCGGCCGGGATCTCGAGGGCGAGCCCGGTGGGAACGAGGCGCCGCTCGCCCGGGGCGAGCGTGAACGCCTCGTCGGCGCGGAGGTCCATGCCGGCGGAGCCCGGCGTCTCGTAGCGGGGCAGCTCGAGCGGCGGCCCTCGGTGGCCGACGCGCGTCACCTTGATCGTCAGCGACACCCGTCGGCCTCCGTCGAGGTCTACTTCGCGTGCTCCGTCTTCCCCTCGCCGCCGGCGGCCGCCGCCTCCGCGCGCTTCCCTGCGGCCTCCGCCAGCGCCTCCTTGCGCGACAGGCGGATCTTGCCCTGCCGGTCGACGGAGATGACCTTCACGAGCACCTCCTCGCCCTCGGAGAGGACGTCGGAGACGCTCTTCACGCGCTTGTCGGAGAGCTCGGAGATGTGGATGAGCCCGTCCGTGCCCGGGAAGATCTCCACGAAGGCGCCGAACTCGGCGATCTTGCGGACCGTGCCGAGGTAGGTCTTGCCGACCTCCGCCTCCTGCGTGAGGCCGCGGATCATCTTGATGGCCTCCTCGACCTTCTCCTGGTTCGGCGAGGCGATCGAGACGGAGCCGTCGTCCTCGATGTTGATCGAGGTGCCGGTGCGGGCCGTGATGTCCTTGATGGTCTTGCCGCCGGGGCCGATGATGTCCTTGATGCGCTCCGGCCGGATCTTGATGGTCGTGATGCGCGGCGCGTAGGTGCTGATCTCCGCGCGCGGCTTCGAGATGGACTTCGCCATCTCGCCGAGGATGTGCTTGCGCCCCTCGGCGGCCTGGGCGAGCGCCTTCTCCAGGATCTCGCGGGTCACCCCGCCGATCTTGATGTCCATCTGGATGGAGGTGATGCCCTCGGCGGTGCCGCAGACCTTGAAGTCCATGTCGCCGAGGTGGTCCTCGTCCCCGAGGATGTCGGAGAGGATGGCGATCTTCTCGCCCTCCTTGATGAGGCCCATGGCGATGCCGGCCACCGGCGACTTGATGGGCACGCCCGCGTCCATGAGCGAGAGGCAGCCGCCGCAGACGGAGGCCATGGAGGACGACCCGTTCGACTCCATGATGTCGCTGACGATGCGCACCGTGTACGGGAACTTGTCCTCGGGCGGCATCACCTGCCGGAGCGCGCGCTCGGCGAGGGCGCCGTGGCCGATCTCGCGGCGGCCCGGGCTGCGCAGGAACTTCACCTCGCCCACCGAGAACGGCGGGAAGTTGTAGTGGAGCATGAACTTCTTGAAGACCATGCCCGTCAGCATCTCGACGCGCTGCTCGTCCTCGGCGGTGCCGAGGGTGGTGGCGACGAGCGCCTGGGTCTCGCCGCGGGTGAAGAGGGCCGAGCCGTGGACGCGCGGGAGGAGGCCTACCTCGCAGGTGATCTTGCGGACGTCGGCCATGCCGCGGCCGCCGATCCGCCTGCGCTCGTCGGTGATCATCTTCCGCATGTACTCGTACTTCACGTCCTCGTAGTAGCCCTTGATCTCCTTCTCGCGGAGCGCCAGGGTCGCGAGCTTCGCCGCGTCGCCCCCCGCCTCGTCCTTCAGCGCCTGGAGGAGCTCCTTCTTGATCTCCGAGAGCCGGCCGTAGCGGTCGTGCTTCTCGTCGCGGGCGTAGGCCTCCCTCGTCTTCTCCCAGGTGAGCGCGCGCACCTTGGCGCGCAGCTCGGCGTCGTTCTTGGGCGGCTCGAAGGCGCGCTTGGGCTTGTCCCCGGTCGCCTTGCGCAGGGCGTCCTGCGCGTCGAGCAGCTCCTTCACGGCGGCCTGGCCGAAGAGGAGCGCGTCCACCATGACGCTCTCGCTCACCTCCTTCGAGCCACCCTCCACCATCACGATGGCGTCGCGGGAGGCGGCCATCACCACGTCGAGGTCCGCCTCGGCGCGCTGCGCCAGCGTCGGGTTCGCGACGAACTCGCCGCCGATGCGCGCCACGCGCACGCCGGCGATGGGCCCGTTGAACGGGATGTCCGAGATCTGGAGCGCCGCCGAGGCGCCGGTGAGGGCGAGGACGTCGGTGTCGTTCTCCTGGTCGAACGAGATCACCGTGGCGATGATCTGCGTCTCGTTGGCGTAGCCGTCGGGGAAGAGCGGCCGGCAGGAGCGATCGACGACGCGGGAGGTGAGCGTCTCCTTCTCGGTGGGGCGCCCCTCGCGCCGGAAGAAGCTGCCCGGGACGCGGCCCGCGGCGAAGAGCTTCTCCTGGTAATCCACCGTGAGCGGGAAGAAGTCGATCCCCTCCCTCTTCTCGGCGGCCGAGACGGCGGTGACGAGGACGATCGAGTCGCCCAGGCGGACCCACACGGAGCCGTGCGCCTGCTTCGCGACCTTGCCGGTCTCGAGGAGGATTTCCTTCCCGCCCACGCGGGCGGTCTTCTGGATGGGGTTCACGAGCACCTTTCCTGGCGGTGCGCGGCGCCATGCGCCGGCCGCCCGTCGGGCCCGCGAGCCGTTTCGCGTGGGAGCCGGGAAGCGCCTCCGGTCCTCACTCGGCCGCCGCTCTCGGGAGAGGCGGCCCAGTCGGAATCGGAAGCGACCCTCGGGTCCTTTGCGGCCCGGCCTGCGGGCGCGTTCCCTTCGACTACGACGTCGTTGCGCCTCCGGGACCCTGAAGCGCAGGCGCCCCGGCCGTCGGGCCGAGGCGCCTCACTGCCCGCTTACTTGCGGATGCCCAGCTGGTCGATGAGGGTCTTGTAGCGGCCCTGGTCCGCGACCTTGAGGTAATCGAGGAGCCGCCGCCGCTGGCCGACGAGCTTCAGGAGCCCGCGGCGGCTGTGGTGGTCCTTCTTGTGCGTCTTGAAGTGTTCGGTCAGGTACGCGATCCGCTCGCTGAGGAGCGCCACCTGGACTTCGGGGGAGCCGGTGTCCTTGTCGTGCCGCTTGTACTTCTGGACGAGCTCCTTCTTCTTCTCCTGCACCAGCGCCATACGTGACTCTTTCCTTTCGATTTTGCCGCTCACCACCGCGGGGGCGAAGGCGCGCGCCGCGGGCGGTCGTGGCGGAGTGAGAGCGGGTTCTTAAGCGATCCGGCGGGGTTAGTCAACGTTTCCCCGGGGCGGGCGGGGCACGCTCGCCCGCGCTCGCCTTCGCCCATCGGGTGCGCGCCTCGACCCCGCCGCGCGCGGAGCCCCGGCAGGTGACCCGGACCCCGCGTCACAAACCGTCCCTCCGCCGACCCTTCTAGGCGGCGGGGGACGTCGCGCCACGCTCCGGCGTCGAGGCCTCCTGCCGTCGGGGGGGCCATGTCGACCGAGACCGAGATCCTGGAGCTCGACCACGCCTGGAGGACGGAGCCGCGCTGGGCGCGCGTCACGCGTCCGTACCGGGCGGCCGACGTGATCCGGCTTCGCGGCTCGCTCCGGCCCGAGCACGCAGCGGCGCGCCGCGGCGCAGAGAAGCTCTGGGACGGGCTGCACTCCGGGAGGCAGGTCCACGCGCTCGGCGCCCTCACCGGCGACCAGGCCGTGCAGATGGCCCGGGCCGGCCTCGAGGCGATCTACGCCTCCGACTGGCAGGTCGCGACCGGCGCCGCCGAGGCGGTCCCGGACCCCGGCACCTATCCCTCCTCGAGCGTCCCCGCCCTGGTCCGGCGCATCCGCGCCTGCCTCGAGCGGGCCGACGAGATCCACCGGGCGCTGGGCCGCGACGGCATCGACTGGCATCCGTCGATCGTCGCCGACGCCGAGGCCGGCTGCGGCGGGGGCCCGAACGCGTTCGAGCTCACGAAGCGGATGATCGCGGCGGGAGCGGCCTGCGTGCGCTTCGGGGACCGGCTCCCCGCCGCGAAGGGGTCCGCTCACCCCGGCGGGAAGGTCCTCGCGCCGGCGCAGGAGCTCGTCCAGAAGCTCGTGGCGGCCCGGTTCGCGGCGGACGTCCTCGGAGTGCCGACGCTCATCCTGGCCCGCACGGACGCCCTCGGCGCCGAGCTCCTCGCGGGCGGCGCGGACCCTCGCGATGGCGCGTGCCTCGCAGGCGAGCGCACGCCCGATGGGCTCCTTCCGATGCGAGCCGGCATGGATGAGGCCGTCGCGAGGGCCATCGCCTACGCGCCCCTTGCCGACGTCCTCTGGTGCGAGAGCTCCGCGCCCGACCTCGACGAGGCGCGCCGCTTCGCGTGCGCGGTGCACGCGAGGCTTCCCGGCAAGCTCCTCGCCTACGACTGCTCTCCCTCGCTCGACTGGCGGGAGCGCCTCGACGCCGCCGCCGTGGCGAGCTTCCAGCGCGAGCTCGCGAGCATGGGATATCGCTTCCAGCTCGTGACGCGCGCCGGGTTCCACGCGCTGGACGTCGCCGCGTTCGATCTCGCCTCGCGCTACCGCGCCGAAGGCGTGCGCGCGTTCGCGCGGCCGACGGGGACGGAGCTCGCCGCCGAGGAGCGCCGCTTCGCCGCGGCGAGCCGGCTGGAGCCCGAGGGTCCCGGCCTGCGGCTCGTGGTGGGGTGATCCGCGCCGAGGCTCCGGGCCCCTCGGCCCCCGCCCGGTCCGGCCGGCCTCGTCGGCCTGGACCCGGGACGGCACCGTGTCGGAGGGGGTGCGCCGGACGAACGGGTGGGGCCATCGTGCTGCGCGTGAACGTTGGTAGGATGTCGGGGCGCCATGGAGAAGACGGCCACGCCCCACCTCCCCGCGACCGCCGCCGAGGTCGACCTGGGCCAGACGCTCGGCAGCTTCGAGATCGTGGCCCTCCTCGGCAAGGGGGCCATGGGCCGCGTCTTCCGCGCCCGCCACGTGAGGCTCGGGCGCGAGGTCGCCATCAAGGTCCTGAACTCGGAGTTCGTGGCCCGACCCGACGTCGTGCAGCGCTTCTTCCGCGAGGCGCGCGTCGTGAACGACATCGACCACGAGCACATCGTGGAGGTGACGGACTTCGTAGAGTCGCCCGGCCTCGCCTACCTCGTCATGGAGCTGCTCGACGGGCAGAGCCTGCGCGAGATCATGAAGCAGAAGGGGCGCAAGTACCCGCCGCTCCGCCGCGTGCTCGGGATCATGGCCCAGCTCTGCGACGCGCTCGAGGCCGCGCACGACAAGGGCGTCGTCCACCGCGACCTGAAGCCGGACAACATCTTCGTCGTCCAGCGCGGCGGCGCCGACTTCGTGAAGGTGCTCGACTTCGGCGTCGCGAAGCTGCGCGACTCCGTCGACGACATGGAGACCTCGGCCGGGGTGATCCTCGGGACGCCGCTCTACATGTCGCCGGAGCAGGCGCTCGGCCGGGGCATCGACCGCCGCGCGGACGTGTGGAGCGCGGGCGTGGTCCTGTACGAGCTCCTGGCCGGCGCCGTGCCGTTCACCGCCCCGAGCTTCGTCGAGCTCGCCATGCGCATCCGCGAGCAGCCGCCGAAGCCGCTCCCCGCGCGGACGCCGCGGCGCGAGCGCATCCCGCCGTGGCTCGCGGCGGTCGTGATGCGCTGCCTCGAGAAGCACCCCGAGGATCGCTATCGCTCCATGGCCGCCCTCGGCGACGCGCTGCGCGCGCGGGCCCGTCCGCGCGCCGCCTCGCGGTCCTTTCGCCTCGCCG
>DATDDC010000274.1:0-1951 GCA_036523995.1 Anaeromyxobacter sp. | reverse complement strand
CCCTCGCGCGAGGGCGGCGGCGCGGGGCGAGGCGTGTCGCGGCGCACCTCGTCCGCGAGCGCGCCGATGGCGGCCCGCGCCTCGGGGGCCGCGCCCTGGAACTGCACGCCGAACCCCGGGGCGGTGTGCCAGGCCTCCGCCTCCGCCGGGGTCACGTGCCGCACCACCTCGCCCTCGACCTCGACGTCGCCCCGGAGCGACGGATGCGAGAGCACGAGCTTCACGACCGTGCGGACCGCGGGGAGCCGGCTCTCGGCCCGCAGGAAGACCCCGCCTCGCGTGAGCTCGACGACGGGGAGCCCCTCCGGAGGGGCGCCGGGGGCGAGCACCTCGACGGAGAGCGCCGGCTCGGGAGGCGGCGCGCGGGCCGGCTACGGGGCCGTCGCCGCGGGGAGGTCTGCGGCGGGGGGCGGGGGCGGCACGAGCACGGTCCGCGCAGGAGCGGCGCGGAGCGCCTCCGCGAAGCTCGTCATGTCCTGGAAGCGGCGGGCCGGATCCTTCTCCAGGGCGCGGAGGATCGCCGCCTCGAGCTCCCTCGGGACCGCCGCCAGGGTCGACGGCGCGGGGGGCGCCTCCTTGAGGTGCGCCAGGAGGAGCTGCGTCACGCCCTTCCCGTGGAACGGGAGCCGCCCCGTCGCCAGCTCGAACGCCATCACGCCGAGCGCGTACACGTCCGTGCGCGCGTCGATGACGCCCTCCCCGCACTGCTCGGGGGCCATGTACTCGGGCGTGCCCACGATGAATCCCGCCTGCGTGCTGCCCCGCGTCCCGCGGACGCGCAGCTTCGCGATGCCGAAGTCGACGAGCTTCACGAAGTGCGACTTCCCGCGGCGGCGCACGAGGAAGACGTTCTCGGGCTTGAGGTCGCGGTGGACGACGCCGTGCTCGTGCGCGCACTGGAGCGCGTCGCACATCTGGAGGAGGACGTCGCGCGCCACCGCGGGCTCGACCGGGCCGGCGCGAAGGAGGGCGTCGAGCGTCTGCCCCTCGAGGTACTCCATCACGAAGAAGTACCGGTTCGGCGGGAGCATGGAGAGGTCGTAGATCCCGACGATGTTCTCGTGCCCGATGAGGTTCACCGCCCGCGCCTCGTCGTAGAAGCGCGCCACGGCGGCGGGGTCGGACGCCATCGACTCGTGCAGGAACTTCACGGCGACGCGGCTGCCGATGACGGGGTGCTCGGCCAGGTAGACCGTGCCCATGCCGCCGCGGCCGAGGAGCCGGACGACGTCGAAGCTCCCAACGCGGGAGCCGATCAGGGGATCGGCCGCCGCCGGCAGGGCGTCCGCAGGAGGCTCCGCGGACGCTCCCGGCGCGCCGAAGGCGAGGGTGAGACCGGACGCCACGCAGGGGTCGGAGGCGGCGTGCATGCCGCCGCAGCGCGCGCACGCGGAGAGCTCCTCGGTCTGCTTGGTCGAGCCCGGTTCCTGCACGTCGCACCCGCCGTTGCGACTCTAGAGCCTGGAGCCTAGCAGACGCCCACGCAGCGACGCCTCCCCGCTCAGGAGGGACACGGCACGCCACGCGATTGCCACACGCCCCGTCAAAATAGCTTGACGCTCAGGCTCCGCCCTGTTTCTTGGATCCCAAAGCCATGTCCGATTTCAAGAAGATGACGGTCGAGAGCCTCCGGGAGCTCGCGCGCAAGACCTTGGGCCCGGGACACTCGCGCCTGAAGACGAAGACGGATCTCGTCCGAGCGCTCGAGGAGGCGGCGAAGGGCGCCGTCGAGCCTGCTCGCGAGGCGGGCACGCGTGCACGGGAAGCAGTCGACCGCGCGGCGCAGGCCACGGGCAAGGCGGTGCGCGCCGTGAAGCAGGCGGGTCGCGAGGGAGCGCGTGCCGTGGCGCGGGCCGGCAAGGCGGCCGCCGATGCCGTCGTCGAGGGCGCCCGCGCGGGGAGCCGGGTCGCGAAGGAGCGGAAGAGCGGCGCCGTCGCGAAGGCCGCAGCC
>DATDDC010000273.1:0-10540 GCA_036523995.1 Anaeromyxobacter sp. | reverse complement strand
GTCGTCGACTTCGCAGAGAGCATCGACACGATCGCCGCCGATCTCCGCGAGATCGCGCCGACGTTCTTCATCGGCGTCCCGCGCATCTACGAGAAGCTCCAGCAGTCCTTCGTGTTCAGGCTCGACGAGAGCGGTCGCCTCCAGCGCTGGGCGTTCCGCACGGCGATGGCGGTGGGGCGGCGCCTCTCGGATCGCCGCCAGTCCGGGGCGCTCGGGCTGCGCGAGCGAATGATCGCGTGGCTGCTCCACCTCGTGATGTTCGGCAACGTCCACCGGCACATGGGGCTCGACCGATCTCGCCACCGGCTCTGCGCGGGCGCCGCCGTGTCCCCCGAGATGCTGCGGTTCTTCGACGTGATCGGTCTCCCGCTCTCTCAGGGCTACGGGCTGACGGAGTCGGGAGGTGTCTCCTTCCTGCAGCGCCCCGACCAGCGGCGCATCGGCGCCGCCGGAACAGCCCTCCGCGGCGTGGAGTGGCGCCTCGCCGAGGACGGCGAGGTGCTCCTGCGCGGGCCGGGGATCTTCCACGGCTACTTCCGCGACGAGCAGGGGACCGCCGCCACGATGACGCCGGACGGGTGGCTCGCCTCCGGCGACATCGCGCAGGTCCTGGACGACGACGAGATCGCCATCGTGGATCGCAAGAAGGCGATCATCATCACGAGCGGCGGCAAGAACATCGCGCCATCGGAGATCGAGCACGCCCTCAAGGACAGCCCGTACGTCCGCGAGGCCATCGTGGTCGGCGACGCGCGCAAGTACCTCGGCGCACTCATCCAGATCGACTTCGAGAACGTCGGGCGCTGGGCGCGCGAGCGCGGCCTCGCGTACACGACCTTCAAGTCACTCACGGCACTCCCGGAGGTCAGGGCTCTGATCGAGGAGGTCGTCGCGGACGTCAATGCGCGCCTCGCGCGCGTCGAGAACATCCGCCGCTTCGCCCTCCTCGACAAGGAGCTCGATCACGACGACGGGGAGCTCACCGCGACCCAAAAGGTCCGGCGCTCGATCATCAACACCAAGTTCGCCAAGGAGCTGGTCGAGATCTACGGGGAGTAGCGCGATGCAATACCTCATCGATCAGCTGGTCTCGGGCGTCGCCGTCGGCGCGGTCTACGGCCTTGTGGCCATGGGCTTCGCACTCACCTACAAGGCGACGGGCGTCGTGAACTTCGCGCAGGGCGAAATCGCGATGCTCGTCGCCTACGTCGCGTGGAGCATGGCCGAGGCGCATCCGGAGAGCCCGTGGCTCGCGGTGGCGGGCGCGCTCGCGGCCGCGATCGTCTTCGGGCTCGTCGTCGAGCGCTTCATCATGCGCCCCATGCTGGGCGAGCCGATCTTCTCGACGGTGATGGTGACCATCGCGCTCGCGGTGATCCTCCGCTCGGCGACCCTGCTGCTCTGGGATGCCTACCCCCACGGGCTCGAGCTCGGGGTCGGCCGCGGCCTCATCGTCATCGGCCAGACCGGCATGCGCACGGCCCAGCTCGGGGTGATCGCCGCGCTCCTCGTCGCGATGGCGTCGGTCTGGGCGTTCTTCCGCTTCAGCCGGATCGGCAAGGCGATGCGCGCCGTGGCGGCGGACGAGCGAGCGGCGCAGCTCATGGGGATAAGCGCCGGGCGCGTCCACGCCGTGGCGTGGGTGGCGTCCTCGACGATCTCCGGGATGGCGGGGGTCTTCTTCGCGCTTCTCTACGACGTCTCGCCCACGCTCTTCCAGGTGGGGATCAAGGGGTTCCCCGCGACGATCTTGGGCGGCCTGGACTCGGTCCTCGGGTCCGGGTTCGGCGGGATCGTCATCGGGGTCGTCGAGAACCTCGCCGCCGGCTACGCGAAGCCGAGCGTCAAGGCGGTCGCCGGGCTCGTCATCATCATCGCGGTGCTGCTGATCCGGCCGTTCGGGCTCTTCGGCAAGCGCGAGATCGAGAGGGTGTGATGCGAAGCGGCGACTTCAAGGAGCGCACCGCCCAGCTCATCGTCCTCAACGACTCGCGGGTCGCCTGGGCGTGGGCGGCCGCATCGCTCGGGGCGCTCGTGGTCGCGCCCTATGCGCTGAACGCCTACCACCTGTCCCTGCTCATCGTGATCCTCATCACGGGCACCGGCGCCCTCGGGCTGCACGTGCTCACCGGCAGCACCGGGCTCATCTCCCTGGGGCACGTCGGGTTCCTCGTCGCCGGCGCGTACGCGTATGCGGTGTCCGTCACGCGCTACGGGTGGTCGCCGCTCGTGGGCTTCGCGCTCGCCGGGCTGGTCCCCACGGCCGTGAGCCTCGTCGTCGGCATCCCCTCCCTCCGCCTCAAGGGGCTCTACCTCGCCATCACCACCCTCGCCTTCGCGTCCATCATCAACTACTTCGTGCTGGAGCTGGACTGGCTCACGAGCGGCGCCCGCGGCATGGCCGTCCCGCGACCGACGATCGCCGGCGTGGCCTTCGACAGCGAGCCGCGCTTCGCGCTCCTGTGCCTCCTCGTCGCGGTCGTCACCCTCTTCGCGGTCCTCAACATCGAGCGCAGCAGGGTAGGGCGCGCTTTCCGGGCCATCCGCGACAACGACATCGCGGCCCGGGCAATGGGGATCAGCCTGTACGCGTACAAGCTGCGCGCGTTCATGACGAGCGCGTTCATCTGCGGGATCGCCGGCGCCCTGTTCGGCCTGTACCTGAGTTTCGTCTCCATCGAGAGCTTCCCGTTCATGATGAGCATCGAGGCGCTCGCGATCCTGATCGTCGGCGGCCTCGGCTCCACGCTCGGCGCGGTGATCGGGACGGCGTTCATCGTCCTGCTCCCCGAGCTGAGCCGCCTCGCCCTGGGGCTGATCGGGACACAGGCGAAGGCCCTGCTTTCGACGGGGGCCTACGAGCTGCGCACCATCCTCTACGGCGTCGCCATCATCCTGTTCCTGAGGTTCGAGCCCAGGGGAGTCGTCGGCGTCTGGCGGGACGCCAAGCGCCTCTGGGTGCAATGGCCGCTCCGCTACTAGCGGTCCCCCCGATGTGCACCACGCAGCACGTCACCCCGAACCCGGAGGTCCGAAATGCGTAGGAGCCTGATGGCAACGGCAGGGATGATCGCGGCGCTGGCCGCGTCGACGGCACGCGCCGAGCAGGGGATCTCGGCGACCGAGATCCTCCTCGGAGAGGTCGAGCCGTTCACGGGCCCGCCGGCGCTCCTCGGCATCGCCTACAACATCGGGACCCGGCTCGCGATCGCGGAGGCGAACGAGGCGGGCGGGGTCGATGGGCGCAAGCTCCGGCTGCTCGTCGAGGACGACGGGTACGTCGCGGCCCGCACGCTCCAGGGGCTCCGGAAGCTCATCGAGGACGACAAGGTCTTCGCGCTCACGTCGATTTCCGGCTCGGGGACTGCGGTCGCCGCCCTTCCATATGTGGATAAGACCGGGATCCCGACGATGGCATCCGTCGCTCCGGTGACGCCCCTCTACAACCCTCCCCGGAAGGCGGTGTTTTGCGTCGGGCAGTCCTACGAGGAGGGCACCTACCAGGCGGCGCGCTACCTCGCGGCCAAGTTCCCGGGCAAGAAGTGGGGGATCCTGACGCAGGACGACGACTACGGCCTGGCGCTGAGGACGGGCTTCACCCGCGCCGTCAAGGAAGGCTCGCTCAAGGTCGTCTTCGACGCTCAGTACAACAAGGGCCAGCGCGACTTCTCCTCCGAGATGCTCCGGGCCCGCGCCGCGGGCGTGGAGATCTTCATCGCCGGCGGCGTCATCTCCGAGACCGTCGCAATGGTGAAGGAGCTCGAGAAGCTCGGCAGCAAGCCGACCGTCGCGATCCCGTGGCCGGGGCGGCTCACCGCGACGCTGAAACTGATGGGGGCGGCGAGCGACGGGATCTACGCCGTGGACTACGTCGAGCCGGAGAACAGCGCGGCGTACCGATCTCTCCAGGAGCGGGCGAAGCGCGTCGTCGGCGAGGAGGAGGCGAAGAAGATGAACAGATACACCCTCGCGGCGTACGCGAGCACCCGCGTCCTCATCGACGCGATGCGACGCTGCGGGAACAAACTGACCCGCGCCTGCACCATCGCCGAGCTCGAGAAGACCGAGGGCTTCGAGACCGGCGTCATGGGCCCGGTGAGCTTCGCCCCGGGCATGCGCACCTCCTCGCAGTCGCTCCGGATCCTGCAGGCGGAGTACGCGACCCTATCCTTCAAGACGGTGCAGTGACGCGCGCGCCTCCGCGCGAGCGTCGCCCACCCCAGACCGGACCAGCGCTGGCGCATCACCACGCAACGGGAGCAATCGTGAAGCGACAGACGGACTACGGATACGAAATCAAGCCGGTGTACGGCCCCAAGGACGTCGAGCGGCTCGACTACTCCCGGGATCTGGGGGACCCGGGGACCTTCCCGTACGCGCGGGGATACCACGAGGCCGGGTACCGCAGCCGGATGTGGACCCAGCGGATGACCGCCGGACTGGGGAGCTCCAGCGACGCGAACAAGGTCCTGAAGAAGTATCGCGACATGGGCCAGAAGGGCGGGCTCCAGGTCATCCACGACCGTCCGTCGGCTTCCTGCATCGACTCCGACCACCCAGTCGCGCGGAAGGAGGCCGGCGTCCTCGGGTGGCCGGGCTCGTCGCTCCTGGAGTTCGAGGAGCTCATGGAGGACATCCCCCTCACCGGCCAGTCCATCACCCTCCTCGGCTCCTGCGCGCCGTCGGCGCTGCGCCTGGCTTGGGTGGTCGCCTTGGCGGAGAAGCGGGGCGACCGCCTCGCCGACATCCACGGCAGCGTCATGGAGTCGCCGTTCGAGAACTGGCTCGGCCAGACCGACGTCCAGCCGCTCGAGGTGAACCTGAAGCTCTTCCTCGACGCGAGCGAGTACGTGATCCGCAACAAGATCCGGATGCGGGCCGCCATCATCAGCCAGCACTTCCAGGAATCGGGCGGCAACAATGCCCAGGCCCTCGCCGTCGAGTTGGCGATGCTCAAGGAGATGTGCGGGCTCCTCGTGAACGAGCGCGGGCTCGACTTCGACGACGTCGCGAACCTCCCCTACGAGCTCATCAGCATCGGGTCCCGCTTCTTCGAGGAGATCGCGAAGGTCCGGGCCCTCCGGCGTATGTGGGCGAGGCTCGCCCGCGACCACTTCAAGGCCAAGAAGGCGAAGTCCTGCCAGCTGCTCATCGCCGTCCACACCTCGGGCCGGACGATGACGTACCAGCAGCCGCTCAACAACATCGTCCGCTGCGCGATCCAGACGCTGGCGGGTGCGATCGCCGGGTGCACCGCCCTCGACAACGCCACCCTCGACAACGCCCACGCCGAGCCCTCGGCCCTCGCCGCGCGCATGTCCCTTAACACCCAGCACATCGTCGCCCTCGAGACGGGCGCAGCGGACGTGGTGGATCCCCTCGCCGGCTCTTACTTCGTCGAGGCCCTCACCAACAAGGTCGAGGAGACGGCCTACCAGATCCTCGCCAAGATCGACGAGGCCGGCGGGATGCTCGCGGCGGCCAAGAAGGGAATGCTCGACCAGATGCTGGCCGACGAGTCGAACGGCAAGTTTCGCGAGGTCGACCGCAAGGAGCGGCTCGTCGTCGGTGTGAACCACCTCGTCATCCCGCCCGAGGAGGACTTCGAGATACCGATCCAGGAGGTCCACGCCGCCGACTGCGAGGGCATCGCGCGCCGCATGGAGGGGTGGAAGAAGACGCGGGACCAGGACGCGATCCGCAGCCGGCTCGTCCGGCTCCACGAGGACGCCCGCAAGGGCGAGCGGTTCAACCTCATGCCGGCCATCATCGACGCGGTGAAGGTCTACGCGACCTCCGGCGAGATCGTCGGTGTGATTCGGAAGGCCCGCGGGCTGAGCTACGACCCCCTGAACGTCATCGAGTGCCCGTTCCCCCTCTCCTGACGGCGCCCCGGGACTCGCCAACGCGCCACACGAGGAACGAGAACCCATGTCTGCGAAGAACCCCATCAAGATGATCGTGACGATGATCGGCCTGGACGGCCACACCACCGGCGGCCAGGTCATCGCCACGCTGCTGAAGGACGCCGGCGTCGAGGTCGTGTACCTCGGCTGCAACCAGACGCCCGAGATGATCGCCCACACCGCGCTCCAGGAGGCCGTGGACGCCGTCGGGATCAGCTCCCACGCCTCCAACTACGGACAGATCGAGGAGCTCGTACAGCTCCTGCGGAGGCGCGGGCTCGAGGACGTCCCGGTGATCTGCGGCGGGAACATCCCCAGGCACGCGGGCGAGCGGCTGAAGGCGGCCGGCGTCGCCGAGATCTTCCCTCCGGGGAGCTCCCGCGAGGCGATCCTCGATTACGTCTTTTCCCTCCGCGCGCGGCGCGCGGCGGCAGCCCCAGCCTCGACCTAGCCGACCATCGGGCACGCCACATGTACGGGTACAGGACCCCCCTGCGCGACATGCAGTTCGTCCTCCACGAGTTGCTCGACGTGACTGGTGCGCTCTCCCGCCTCGACCCGCCGAGCGCGTGGGATCGCGCCACCCTCGACCAGGCGATCGAGGGCGCCGGGCGCTTCGCGGAGAGCGAGCTCGCGCCGCTGCGGAGCAGCGGCGACGTGGAGGGGTGCACCCTCTCGGACGGCGCGGTGCGGACCCCGCGCGGTTTCGGGGAGGCGTACCGACGATTCGTCGAGGCCGGGTGGCCGACCCTCGGGTGCGAGGAGGCGCACGGGGGCCAGGGCGCCCCCGCCGTCGCCTACGCGGCCGCGCTCGAGACGCTGTACATCGCGAACCCCGGCTGGACGATGTACTTCGGCACCGCGCACGGCGCGTACGAGTGCCTCCGCGCCCACGCCTCGCCGGAGCTCAAGGCGGAGTACCTCCCGCGCATCGTGTCCGGCGAGTGGGCCACCACCATGTGCCTGACCGAGGAGCACTGCGGCAGCGATCTCGGCCTCCTCCGGACCCGCGCGGTCCCCGCGCCCGACGGCACCTTCCGGATCAGCGGCTCCAAGATCTTCATCTCCGGCGGCGACCAGGACCTCACCCCGAACATCGTGCACCTGGTCCTCGCCCGGCTCCCCGACGCGCCGCCCGGCGTCGCCGGGATCTCGCTGTTCCTCGTCCCGAAGCACCTGCCCACCGCGACCGGGCTCTCCCCAGAGCGGAATGGCGTCGCGGCGATCGGCGTCGAGCACAAGATGGGCCTGCGCGGCAGCGCCACCTGCGCCATGGCCTTCGACGACGCCGTCGGCTGGATGGTCGGGCAGCCGAGCCAGGGCCTGCGCAGCATGTTCGTCATGATCAACTCGTCGCGGGTGGGCGTCGCCGTCCAGGGGCTCGGGATGGGGCAGGCCGCCTACGCGAGCGCGGTCGGCTACGCGCGCGAGCGGCTCCAGATGCGCGCGGCCGGCGGCGCGCGGCGGCCGGACCTCCCCGCCGATCCCATCATCGAGCACGCCGACGTGCGGCGCATGCTGCTCACGCAGAAGGCGCACGTCGAGGCGGCGCGGATGCTGGTCTACTGGTTGGCCCTCCTCCTCGACGAGGACGCCGCCGGCGCCGACCCCGCGACTCGCCGGGAGGCGGCAGGGCTGGTCGGGCTGCTGACGCCGGTCGCCAAGGCGTTCGTCACCGAGAACGGCTTCACCGCCGCGAACCTCGCGATCCAGGTGTACGGCGGCTACGGCTACGTGCGCGACTACGGCATCGAGCAGATCGTGCGCGACGTCCGGGTCGCCCAGATCTACGAGGGGACCAACGGCATCCAGGCCCGCGATCTCCTGGCGCGCAAGGTCCTCGCGGACGGGGCCGAGCGGCTCGGCGGCTTCCTCGCGCGGATCCGGCACGACCTCCGGGAGGGCGACCTCGCACGGCTCCCGGCGGTCTTTCCCGAGGCGCTGCTCCGCCTCTGCGACGACCTCGAGCGGCTCACGCGCGAGATCGCGGGCGCGGTGAAGGCGCGGCCCGACGAGGTCGGCGCCGCGGGCTGGGACTACCTCCGCGCCCTCGGCCACCTCACGTGTGGCTGGCTCTGCGCGCGCGCCGCCTGCGTGGCCCAGTGGCGGATCGACGAAGGGGCCACCGACCCGTTCTACCCGTCGAAGCTCGCGACCGCCCACTTCTACGTCCGGCGGCTGCTCCCCGAGGGCACCTTCCACGTTCAGGGGGCGCGCGCCGGGCTGGCGAGCCTGTCGGACCTCCCCGAGGAGCGGCTGTTCGTCTGACCGCCCGCTACCGCTCCGCGGCGATGCCGCCAAGGAAGAGCCGGTGAGCACGCTCCGCGATCTCGTCGGAGCTCTTCGGGCCGGAGCTGTCGAGCCAGGTGTCCGTCCAGTTCAGCATCCCGAAGAGGAGGAGCGCGAGGACCTTGGGGCGGTGGTTCCCCTCCTCGCGAACCGCCGGGGCGACCTCGGCGATCAGTTCGGCGAGGCGCTCGACCATGCGCCGCTGGAGCCCGAGGATCATCCGCTGCTGGCGGACGGGGAGGAACTTGAGATCGTACATCAGCACGGTGTGGCGGCCCCGCGACGCCAGCGACCGCCGCAGCCAGGCGGCGGCGAAGGCTCGCAGCCGCTCTCGCGGCGGCAGCGGGGCGGAGAGCACCTCCTCGAGCGCGGTGAGGTGCCCCTCAGCGTGCTCCCGGGTGAGCTCGAAGAGCAGGTCCTCCTTCCCGGGGAAGTAGTGGTAGAGCATGGACTTGGACGCGTGGCAGCGCCTCCCGATGTCCGTCATCTTCGTGTTCGCGTACCCGGCCTTCGCGAACAGCGTCGCCGCCGCGTCGAGGATCTCCTGCCGCTTGACGCCGTAGCCGTCGATCCGTCCTCGCCGCATGCGCCCTCCGACCCGCCCAGCTGCCAGGGCGTCAGCACCGCCCCCGCGTGCCCTCCCCGCGACGGCTCACCCGGCGCGGCGGATGACCATCGCGGTCGTCACCCCACCGCCACCGCAGATCGACGCGACGCCGTGCGTGCCGTCCCGGCGGCGGAGCACGTTGTCCAGGGAGAGGAGGATCCGGGCGCCGGAGTTGCCGGTGGGGTGCCCGAGCGCGATGGCGCCCCCGTGCACGTTGACGCGCGCACGGTCCCAGCCCAGGACCCGCTCGTTCGCGAGCATCTGCGCGGCGAAGGCTTCGTTCACCTCGATGAAGTGCATGTCCTTCAGGCTCATACCGGCCGCCGCGAGGGCGCGCGGGATCGCTACGGCGGGCCCCTCCCCCATCGTCGCCGGATCGACGGCGGCCTGGGCGAACGCGACGATGGTGAAGAGCGGCGTCGCGCCGAGGGCCTTGGCGTGCTCGCGCGTGGTGAGCACGAGAGCCGTCGACCCGTCGCTCATCGAGCAGGAGTTCCCGGCGGTAACCGTGCCGTCCTTCTTGAACACAGGCTTGAGCTTCGCGAGCTTCGCCGGCGACGTGTCACGTCGGATCGGCTCGTCGCGCTCGAACGTCAGCCCCTCCGGCCGCTCTCGGATGGGTGGGAGCTTGAAGGGCTCGATCTCAGCGGCGAGGAGCCCCTCGTCCTGGGCGCGGGCGGCGGCCCGGTGGGACTCGGCGGCCAGCGCGTCCTGCTCCTCGCGCCCGAGGCGGTACTTCTCGACGAGGTTCTCCGCGGTCATCCCCATGCCATACCCGCACAGCGGATCGACGCTGTCGCTCCACGCGTCTAGGAGGGTGCGGTCCCCGATGCGGAACCCCTCCCAGCGCACGTTCTTGAGGAGGTACGGCATGGTGCTCATCGACTCCATGCCGCCGGCGACGATCACCTTGCTGCGCCCGAGCGCCAGCGCCTCCGCCGCGAGCATCACCGCCTTCATGCTCGACGGGCACGCCATGTTGACGGTGAAGACCGGCGCGTGGACCGGGACGCCGGCTTTGACGGCGGCGGTGCGGGCCGGGTTGGGGCCGTTCCCCGCCTGGCGGCAGTTCGCGAAGATCACCTCGTCGACGGCGCTGGCCGGCACCCCGGCGCGGCGCAGGGCGCCGGAGATCGCCGCCGCGCCGAGCTCCCAGACCGGCACGTCGCGGAGCGTCCCGCCGAAGCTGCCGAGCGGCGTCCGCGCCGCGCCGATCACGACGATTTCGGACTTCACGATCTCCGCTCCTTGGGATGGGCGCGGCGGCGGCCGCCTCGGATTCACCGGTAGGTGAGGACCACCACGCCCTCGTCGACCACCTGGCCTTCGGCGACGAGCACCTCCTCGACGGTGCCGCTCGACTCGACCTCGACGGGGATCTCCATCTTCATGGACTCGAGGAGCACGGCCACGTCGCCGGCGGCGAGCGTGTCACCCGGCTTCACGACGACCTTCCACACGGTCCCCGCCATGGGGGAATGGAGCGCCTTCATGACATGGTCCTCTCGCTGCGTGAACCCCCGCACCCACGGGCTCCTCCCAAGCGGGGACGGACGCGGCGCCCGCTCGGTCCGTGACCGGCGGCGCGCCAGCGGACTCGTCGGCCACATCGTCAATGTTAGACCGTCGCGTCGGTCGAGTCAATCGCACCCCGCCGCGTGCGATTGACGCCTCGGAGGAGCAAGGCCGGGCGGGGCGTCGGGGGCGCCGGGCGCGGCGCGCTCGGCCGCGCCGCCCC
>DATDDC010000272.1:0-2872 GCA_036523995.1 Anaeromyxobacter sp. | reverse complement strand
AGGACCCGGCCGGCGGCGAGCCCTAGGAACCCGGCCACGAGGCAGGCGCTCACGGTGACGAGCACGTTCGCCACGGCGAGGCCCGCGGCGCCGCGCTCGAGGAGCGCGATCGTCTCGTAGTTGAAGGACGAATAGGTGGTGTAGCCGCCCATGATCCCGGCGCCCAGGAAGAGCCGCGTCTCCGGGGACAGCGCCTCGGCGCGCAGGCCGAAGACGAGGGCGAGCAGGAACGAGCCGGTGGCGTTCACGAGGACCGTGCCACGCGGGAAGTCCGCGCCGAGCTGGCGCGCCGCCCACGTCGAGACGAGGTAGCGCGCGCCCGATCCGACCGCGCCGCCGGCGCAGACGAGGAGGAGCCGGAGCACGCCGTCGTTTACCGCGTGCCGGTCGTGCGGGCAACGGCCACGTGGCCGGAGGCGGCCGGGGCCGGGACGGCCTCCGCCGCCGGGCGCTCCGCCTCGTCGCGCAGGCGCCGGATCTTCTCCACGAGCGTGGTGCGGCGCAGGCCCAGGATCTCGGCGGCGGCGGCCTTGTTCCCCCGCGTCCGCTCGAGCGCCCAGCCGATGAGCGTCGCCTCGACGCGGTGGAGGACCTCCTGGAGATCGAGGTGGTGGGTGCCCTCGGGCGGGAGGTGCACGTCCACGCCGGCCGCAGCGAGGTCCGGATCGGCGCGCACCTCCTCAGGGAGCGGAGCGGAGGCGCTCTCGCGCTCGAGCGTCCAGAGCGGCATGCCGGTCGCGGCGGCGAGGAGCTGCCGCTCGACCTCGCGCGCCCCGATGAGGGCGGGCCCCGCGCTCGCGGCCAGGCGGCGGACGATGGCGTCGACCTCGCGCACGTTGCCCGGCCACGTGTACTGGTGGAGGAGCTCGCGCGCCGCGGAGGCCAGCTCCCGGCCGTCGCCCACCTCCCGCCAGAGCGCGTCGAGCACGGCGAGGACGTCCGCGCGGCGGTCGCGCAGCGGCGGGATGTGGATGGGGCAGGCGAGCGCGTCGAAGAGATCGCGGCGGAACCGCCCCGCGGCGACGAGCGGGCGCAGATCGGACTCGCTCGTGCCGACGAGCCGGGTCCGCGAGGCGCCCTGCGGGGCCGCATCCACCGCGATCCGCACGAGCCGCGCCTGGATGGCGAGGGGGAGCTCGCCCACGTCCTCGAGGAGGAGCGTGCCGCCCGCCGCCTGGGCGAGCTTCGCGCCGGCCCGCGAGGAGGCGTCGCCGGACCCGAACAGCTCGCTCGCGAGATCCGGCTCCGAACGGCCCGCGCAGGGAGCGATGACGAAGAGCGAGTCCGGAGCGAGCCCCGCGGCGTGGACGAGCCGCGCCACCGTCTCCTTGCCCGTCCCGCTCTCGCCGTGGACGAGCGCGTTCGCGCCGGAGACGCCGACGCGGTGGGCGACCGAGACGACCGCGGCCATGGGCGAGCCCGGCGCGTGGACGAGGTGGATGGGGGTCGAGCGGTTCGCGTTCTCCACGTGTGCCTCTCCCACACCGGGAGAGAGCAACGTCGGGGCCAGCGATCCTCGGCCGCATCGCCGGCTTCCTGACGCCATGGCCCCGGCGGAGGGGCGGCCGTGCCGCCCCGCGCCTCGCGGCGAGGCGGCCGCCGAGGGAGGAGCGGCGGCGACGCCGGAACGGCCGAACCGTGCGCAACGCCACGGCCCTGGACCCTCGGTCCGAGGCGCAGCCCCGGCGGCGCGCTTCCAGGACCCGGGCGCCAGACCCGCGCGGCGGGCGCCCGCTGGAGCGGGCGACACCCGGCCGTCCCCGGGGTGGTCCGCCCGACCCCGGTTCCGCGGAGACCCAACGCTCCGTTCACGCGACACGCCGCTCCGGCCTGGCACGGAGCGTGCGACACGGAGCCGCGTGAGCCAGCGGGCGGGAGAGACCGGCGGTGCGGGCGAGGCGGCTCCCATCCTCGTCGTCGACGACGAGCGGCACGTCCGCTCCGCCCTCCGGCGCCTCCTCCAGCGCATGGGCCTCGAGACCGCCGAGGCCGCCAGCGCGGAGGAGGCCCTCGAGGCCATGGCGGGGCGGCGGTTCTCCTGCGCGCTCGTCGACCTGCGCATGCCCGGGATGGGCGGCATGGAGCTCGTGCGCCGCGTTCGCGCGGCGACCCCGGACTTCTCCATCATCATCGTCACCGGCCACGGCGACGCGGAGGAGGCGCGGCGCTGCACGCAGATGGGCGTCCGCCACTTCGTGATGAAGCCGTGGAACAACGCCGAGCTGCAGCTCGCCGTCATGCGCGTGCTCGACGAGGCGCGGCAGGGCGGGCCCCGCGCCGCGGAGCCGGCGCGGCCGGACACGCTGCGCATCGGGACGCGCATCGCCGACGCCCTGCGCATGGAGAAGCTTCCCTCGCGCTTCGCGCCTCCCCCCGGAGTCGATCTCGGGGCGCTGTGGGCGGGCGGGGCGGGCGCCCTCGCGGGCGTCGCGAGGGCCGATCCGGATCTGTGCACCCGGTTCCTCTCGCTGGCGCGGGCCGAGCTCGGCCCCCAGCATCTCGAAGAACTGCACCGTGGACTGGCTGTATTCCCGCAGGTATTGTTCCGGAGCCTGGTTCTGCTGGATCACCGTGCCGATGACCGAGACCACGGCCAGGATGATGAGCAGCACGACGGCGAGCTTGACGGACGAGAAGAACTTCCAGACCTTGTCCGAGATCATCTCGACAAGGCCCTGCTGAGGCTGATTTTCCAAGGCCACCTCCGGACGCGTGAACAGTGCCCGATACAGTACCATGGGGTCCGGGAACAGTCAAGCGGTTTCAGGACATGCACAGCGGTACGCGGCCCCTTGTGTGCGGGATACCGCCGGGGTATAATCGTGCACGCGAACGTCGGAGAAAGGAAGGATGATGAAGAAGCTCGTCACGG
>DATDDC010000271.1:0-5151 GCA_036523995.1 Anaeromyxobacter sp. | reverse complement strand
CCGCGCAGGGCGGGGAGCCGCGGCCGCGTCGAGGGCGGGCCGCGAGGTAGCGCCCGATGCCGAGGTGGAGGCCGCGCCGCCCGGCGTCACCCCGCCGTCCGACGTCGAGCAGCCGGTCGGGGCGGATTCCCCCATCGATCCCGCGTCGCCGCCCCCGCCGAAGCTCGCCCCGTGGGGCGGCAAGGGTTGAGCCTCGAGGGCCGCGCGGCCATACTGCGCGGCCGTGCCGACGCTCCGGGACTGGCTCCGCGAGGCGCCCTTCACCCTCGGGCTCTCGTCCGGGTTCTTCGGGTTCTTCGCCCATGCCGGGGTCGTGTCCGTGCTGGAGGAGGAAGGGCTCCTGCCGGCGCGCGTGGTCGGGTCGAGCGCGGGCGCGCTCACCGGCGGCCTCTGGGCGGCGGGCGTCCCGGCGCGGCGCATCCGCGACGAGCTGCTCGAGCTCCGGCGCGAGCACTTCTGGGATCCCCGGCCCGGGCTGGGGATCCTGCGCGGCTCGCTCTTCCGCGCGCGCCTCGAGGCCATCCTGCCGGTCTCGACCTTCGAGGCCTGCCCGCGGCCGCTCGCGGTGTCCGTGTTCGACCTGCGCGCGCGCCGGACGGCGGTCCTCCGGAGCGGCGCCCTCGCGCCGGCCATCCACGCGTCGTGCGCCGCGCCCATCCTCTTCCAGCCCGTGCGCATCGAGGGGCGCGCCTATCTCGACGGCGGCGTCCTCGACCGGCACGGCCTCGCGGGCCTGGGCGCCGGAGAGCGGGTGCTCCACCACCACCTCACGTCGCGATCGCCGTGGCGGCGCCGGAACAGCCCGGCGCTGCGCGTCCCCGAACGGCCCGGGCTGCGCGCGCTCGCCTTCGAGGGGATCCCCCGCCTCGGTCCGTTCCGGCTGGGTCGCGCCCGCGAGGCCCTGGAGCGGGCCGCGGACGCGACGCGGGCGGCGCTCTCCGCGGCGATCTGAGCGGGCGAGCTGCCTTCAGCTCCGCGCCGGGGGGACGCGCGGCAGGCGCACCGTGAACGTCGTGAAGCCCTCGTCCGACGAGGCGACGTCGATGCTGCCGCCGTGGGCCGTCGCGATCTGCCGCGTGATGTGGAGGCCCAGGCCGAGCCCGCGCGAGGCTCCGCCGGCCCGCCCCCGGGACGCGGCGAAGGGCTCGAAGATCCCGGGGAGGAGCTCGGCGGGGATGGACCCGGCGTTCGCGACCTCGAGCACCACCTCGTCGCCGCCCCTTCCGTCGAGGAGGATCGACACCGGCGCGCCGGGCACCCCGTGCGCGAGCGCGTTGCCCACGAGGTTCGAGACGAGCTGCGCCAGGCGGTCCGCGTCCCAGGTGCCGCCGACGTCCCCGCGCGCCTCCAGCCGCACCCGCGGCGCCTCGGTCTCGCCCTCGAGCTCCTCGGTGGCGAGGCGGCACACGTCGGCGAGGTCGATCTGCCGCGGATCGAGCGGCAGCCCCTTCCCGAGACGGATGCGGGTGAAGTCGAGGATCTGATCGATCATGCGCGCCATGCGCCTGGACGAGCGGACGATCCGGATGGCGGGCTTGGCGATGGCGTCGCTCTCGGCGCGGCGTGCCACGAGCGCCGCGGCCGTGGAGATCGCGTTCAGGGGGTTCCGCAGGTCGTGCCCGAGCATGCCCACGAAGGTCTCGGCGAGGCGAACGTTCCGCACGAGGTCGTCGTTCTGGCGGCGCATCTGGTCCTCGAGGCGCTTCTTGTCCTCGAGGGCCTTCCGCAGGGCGCTCTCGATCGTGCGCCGCCGCTCCAGCTCGGCCTCGAGCGCGTAGGCGCGCTGCTGGAGCCGCACCACCTCGCGAAGGCGGGCGTTGCCGTCGCCCGCCTGGGCCCAGGACTCGGCCGGGACGACGAACGAATGCGCGCCGAGGACGAGCTGCATGTCGTGCGCGTGGCGATCGTCGGCGAAGTTCGCGATCGCGTACGCGCACATGAGCGAGAGCGCATGCACGCGCGCGAGGTCGTTCCACATCTCCTCGAGGCGCGCCGCCGCCCCGAGGCTTCCGGACCGCGAGAGGACGTCCACCATGTCGCCGTAGGCGCGGACCCGGCCGCGGAAGGGCCCGCAGGCCAGCGCCTCGACGGCCCCGCCCACCACGGCGCGGAAGCGGTCCCGGCGCGGCTCTCCGTCGACCATCACCGCGTCGAGCGTCTCGACGGCGTCGAGGAGCAGGAGCTGCCCCGTCCGGGCGGCGCGGTCCACGTCGATCCCGGCGCCGGCGAGGCAGCGCTCGAACGCCTCGCGGTGGGCCGAGCTCGCGATGGCGAGCACCGGCTCTCCGCCGCGGAGCCCCGCGCCCAGGTATCCGCAGACGGTCCCGGAAAGGAACTCCTCGTCCTCGTAGAACTGGACGACGTGATCGTGGGCTGCGGCGGAGCGCGAGATCTCGTCCATCGCGCCTTCGAAGCGCAGGCGCGCCCCCGGCTCGGCGTTCATGTCGGCGATGTAGGTCCTGCTCCCAGATGCGAGGAGCCCCCGCCGGGTGAAGGGGTCCAAGAGGGTGCGCGCTTCGAGCGCGGCGGAGCTCGCGCCCCTGCGGTTCGCCGTGGCGAGAGCTCGCGGCTCACCGGTAGGCTCCTCGCATGACGGAGCCCTACCTGCAGGACATCACGCACACCATCCAGCTCGCCGTCGCGCCGGTGTTCCTCCTCACCGCGCTCGGCACGACCCTGGCCGTGTTCACGGCGCGGCTCGCGCGCATCGTGGATCGGGCGCGCCGCGTCGAGCTCAGGCTCGGCGACGAGGTGGGCGACGCCCGCAGGGCCTCGATCGGCGAGCTGCGGATGCTCCAGGGCCGGGTGCGCCTCATCCACGTCGCCCTCACGCTCGGCACGTGCGCAGCGCTCCTCGTGTGCCTCCTCATCGCGGTCGCCTTCGTCGGCTACCTCCTCGGCGCGCACGTCGGCATCATCATGGCGATCCTCTTCATCGCGGCCATGACGGCCTACGTGGGCGCGCTCGTGTGCTTCCTCCGCGAGATCTTCGCGGCCATCGACACCATGCGGTTCAACCTGCCGAGCGAGGTGCGCAGCGGGGACGGGCCCGCCCCGGCGCGCTGACCTCGGCGGGGCGCTCCCGGCCGGGCTCCGGATCAGGTCGGGACGGGCTCGCAGACCACGTCGGTCCGAACGGAGCGCGCGAGGAAGCATTCCTCGTGGGCCCGGTGGTGGAGCTTTCGCAGCTCGTCCGCCGTGGGAGCGCGCGGCCCCGAGAAGCTCACGGCCGGCCGGAGCGTCACGCGGGTGATGGCGAGCTTCCCCTCGTGGTTCGGGGCCATGACGCCGACCGCCTCGTCGACGTAGCTGTCGACCACGAAGCCCCGATCCGCCGCGAGCGCCAGGAACCACAGCATGTGGCAGCTCGACAGCGAGGCGACGAACGCCTCCTCCGGATCGACCCCGGCCGGATCCGAGAGCGGCACCGGGACGACGTGAGGAGAGGCCGACGCGCGGACGACGGCCCCCCCGTCGAAGCGCCACGCGTGCGCCCTGCGGTACCGGCCGTCGGAGAAGACGGCGCCGTCCCGAGTCCACTCCACGGTCGCGGTGTGCGTGGACATGCTGCCCGTCTACCGGCGCCGCGCCGGCCGCGCAATCCGCTCCGCGGGAGTCCCTCTCCAACGGGATCCTGGATGGCTCGTCCCGCTCCGGCCGCTCCGGCGCGGGCGACCCGCGCGAGGCTCCGGCGTCCCTGACGAGGGCCGGGATCACATCCGGCGCGGCGCCGCGACACGGCGCATTATCTTTCCGCACCGTGAACAACCTTCGCCGGAACGAGGCGCGATGACCCTCGACGAGATCACCTCCTACCTCCACGAGCACATCCCCGTGACGAGGAGCCTGGGCGCCGCGGCGGTCCGCTGGGACGGCGCGAGCCTCGCCCTCGCGGCGCCGCTCGCCCCGAACCTGAACCACCGCGGCACCGCCTTCGGCGGGAGCATGTCGGCGCTCGCCATCCTCGCCGGCTGGGGGGTCGTCCACCTCGCGCTGCGCGAGCGCGGGATGGAGGCCCGGCTCGTCATCCAGCGGAGCGCGATGGAGTTCGCCGCGCCGCTCGAGGGGGACTTCACGGCGACGGCCGTCCTGCCCGAGGCCGCGCCGTGGGAGCGGTTCCTCGCGACCCTGGAGCGCCACCGGCGGGCGCGGATCGCCGTGGCCTCGTCCGTCGCGAGCGGCGACGTCGTCGGCGGCCTCCACCAGGGCACGTACGCGGCGTTCCGGCGGTGAGGCCAGGCTAGCCGAGGAATCGCTCGAGCTCCGCCAGCACCTCGCCCGGCGCCTCCTCGGCGAGGTAATGGGCGCAGGCGAGCGGTCGGCCCTCCACGGGCCCCCGGGCGGCGCGCCGCCACGCCTCGAGCGGCCGGAACAGCCGGTGGACCGTGCCGCGCTCGCCCCACAGCGCCAGCACCGGGCACGGGATCCGCCGGCCCCCTTCGCGATCCGCCCGATCGTGGTCGAGGTCGATCGACGCCGCCGCCCGGTAGTCCTCGCAGGAGGCGTGGATGGTCTCGGGCGTGAAGCAGCGCAGGTACTCCGCGAACGCCGCCTCGTCGAACGGCCAGCCGCCCTGGGCGGTCTTGCGCATCTTCACCCGCAGGAAGAACGCCGGGTCGGCGCCGATGAGCCGCTCGGGGAAGGGCTCGGGCTGGATGAGGAAGAACCAGTGGTAGTAGGCGCGGGCGAACTCCATCGTCGTCCCCTCGTACATCTCGAGCGTGGGCGCGATGTCGAGGACGGCGAGGCGCGTCACCGCCTCCGCTGCGTCGAGGGCCAGCCGGTGCGCGACGCGGCCGCCGCGGTCGTGCCCCACCACCGCGAAGCGCTCGAAGCCGAGGGCGCGCATGAGCGCGAGCGCGTCGCGCGCCATCGCCCGCTTCGAGTACGGCGCGTGGTCCGCCGCCGAGGGCGGCTTGTCGCTGTCGCCGTAGCCTCGCAGGTCCGCGAGCACCACGGTGAAGCGCCGGGAGAGGGGCCCGGCCACGCGGTGCCACATCGCCACGGTCTGGGGATAGCCGTGGAGGAGCAGCACCGGCGGCCCGGCGCCGCCGCGGCGGACGTGCAGCGTCACCTCGCCCGCGCGGACGCGCTCGTCGGCGAACCCGGGGAGGAGCTCGCGGCCCGCCGTCATGGCGTGGCCTCTCGCCG
>DATDDC010000270.1:0-3212 GCA_036523995.1 Anaeromyxobacter sp. | reverse complement strand
GGGCACGTCGACGCCGGCCTGCACCTCGACCTCGCGCCGGGCCGCGGCGGCCTCGCCCCGCTCCTCGTCCGGGGCCACGCGCGCGCGCTCGACGGTCGCGCGCTGGCGAGCCGGATCGCAGAGCAGCTCGAGGCCTTCGAGCGGGCGCTCGGGCCCCCCGCCTTCGTGGACGGCCACCAGCACGTGCACGAGCTGCCGGTCGTGCGCGAGGCCCTCCTCGACGTGCTGGCGCGGCGCTACGGAAAGCCGGGCCCGCTCGTGCGGAACACCGTGCCGCTCCGCTTCCGCGGCGCGAAGGCCTTCGCCATCGCCGCGCTCGGGGGCTTCGGGCTCCGCCGGGCGCTCCGCGCCCGCGGCGTGCCGCACAACGCGGACTTCGCAGGCGTCTACGGCCTCGACGGCCGCGCCGACTACGCGGCCCTCTTCCGGAGCTGGCTCTCCGGCGCCTCCGACGGGACGCTCTTCCTCTGTCACCCCGGCCTCGCCGCGGCGGATCCCGGCGACCCCATCGGCCCCGCCCGCGCGGCGGAGCTCGCCTACCTGTCCTCGCCGCGCTTCGAGGAGGACTGCCGGGCCGCGGGCGTGACGCGGGTGCGGGTGCGCGAGCTCGGCGAGTGATGATGCGGGCCTCAGGCTCGCTGAAGCCTGAGGCCTGACGCCTGAGGCCCTCCACGCTTCCGACTCACAGCGGGATGTTCCCGTGCTTCTTGAGCGGGTTCTCCTGCCGCTTCGTCCGGAGCATCTCGAAGGCGCGGATCACCTTGGGGCGCGTGTCCTCGGGGCGGATGACCTCGTCGACGTAGCCGAGCTCCGCGGCCTTGTAGGGGTTCGCGAACTTGTCCCGGTACTCCTGCACGAGCCTCGCCCGCTCCGCCACCGGGTCCTTCGCGCCCGAGAGCTCCTTGCGGAAGACGATGTTCACCGCGCCCTCGGGGCCCATGACGGCGATCTCGGCCGTGGGCCAGGCGAAGTTCACGTCGGCGCGGATGTGCTTCGAGGCCATGACGTCGTAGGCGCCGCCGTAGGCCTTGCGCGTGATGACGGTGACCTTCGGCACGGTCGCCTCGGCGAAGGCGTAGAGGAGCTTCGCCCCGTGCTTGATGATGCCCCCCCACTCCTGGCCGGTGCCCGGCAGGAAGCCGGGGACGTCCACGAAGGTGAGGAGCGGCACGTTGAAGGCGTCGCAGAAGCGCACGAAGCGCGCCGCCTTCACGGACGCGTCGATGTCGAGGACGCCCGCCAGCACCGCCGGCTGGTTCGCCACGACGCCCACCGGCCGGCCGTTGAGGCGCGCGAAGCCGATGACGATGTTCGGCGCGAAGCTCTCGGCCACCTCGAAGAAGTGCCGGTCGTCCACCACGGCGCGCAGGACCTCCTTGATGTCGTACGGCTTCGTGGGGCTGTCCGGCACGACGGTGCGGAGCGCGTCGTCGCGCCGGGAGGCCTCGTCGCGGTTCGGCTGCGCCGGCGGGTCGTCCGCGTTGTTCTGCGGCAGGAAGGAGAGGAGCTCGCGCACGGCCCGGAGCGTCGACTCCTCGGTGTCGAACGTGAAGTGGGCGACGCCGGAGCGCGTGGCGTGGGCCCGGGCGCCGCCCAGGTCCTCCTTCGTCACCTCCTCGTGCGTCACCGTCCGGATCACCTCGGGGCCGGTGATGAACATGTACGAGGTGTCCTTCACCATGAAGATGAAGTCGGTGATGGCGGGGCTGTACACGGCGCCGCCGGCGCACGGGCCCAGGATGACCGAGATCTGCGGGACGACGCCGGAGGCGAGCGTGTTCCGGAGGAAGATGTCCGCGTAGCCCGCGAGCGAGACCACGCCCTCCTGGATCCTCGCGCCGCCCGAGTCGTTGAGGCCCACGACCGGGCAGCCCACCTTCACGGCGAGATCCATCACCTTGCAGATCTTCTCGGAGAAGGCGCCGGAGAGGGACCCGCCGAAGACCGTGAAGTCCTGCGCGAAGACGAACACCTGCCGGCCCTCGACGAGGCCGTATCCCGTGACGACGCCGTCGCCGAGCACCTTCTGCGTGTCCATGCCGAAGTCGGAGCAGCGGTGCGTCTTGAACTTGTCGAGCTCGACGAAGGTCCCCGGGTCGAGGAACATGTCGATGCGCTCGCGCGCGGTGAGCTTGCCCGCCTGGTGCTGCTTCGCGATGCGCGCCTCGCCGCCGCCCTTCTCGGCCTCGGAGTCGAGCTTCTCGAGCTGGGCGCGGCGCGGATCGGGATCGAGCGGCTCGTTCATGCGCGGGCCTCGCGGGGTCCCCTTCGAGTCCGGGACGATATACCACGGCCTAGAGGACGTGGCCGCTGCGCGCCCACCACCCCGCCCACGCGCGCGCCACCCGCTCCCGCTCGGCGGCGGGGGCATCGGCGGAGTAGGGCTCGGGCGGCGGCGCCGCGTGGGACAGCTCGGTCGAGGCGGCCACGCGCGTGTCGCGGTCCGCGCTGGTGAGGCCGGAGAAGAGCCATTCCGCCCGGCCGCGGCCGCGGTTCTGCTTCCACCAGGCGAGCCACTTGCGCGCGTCGGGACCGAGGCGCTGCAGCGTGATGGCCGCGAGCGCGTCCGCCGCGGCGCTGGCCGTGTCGGGCTCGCTCATCTCGAGCACCTGGATGAGGAGCGGAATGGCCTCGACGTCGCGCACCGCTCCGAGGGCGTGGGCCGCGCGCGTGGCGCGGCCGGAGAGGCCGGACAGGAGGGCGCGCCGGAGCTTCTCGCTCGCCTGGCGCATGGCCGGATCTCGACGCCGGTCCGAGAGCGCGCCGCGCGCCTGCGCCGAGACGGCGGGGTCCTGGTCCAGGGCCTGGTCGGCGAGGGCCGGTAGGGGAAGCGAATCGGGAGCGGGAGCCGCGGGCGCGGGGGCGGGCGCCGGGGCCCGGGAGGGCTGCGCCGGCGCCTTCCCTGGCGCGGACGCCGCCCGAGCCGATTGCGCCGCCGCGGCGACGGGAGCGCCGAAGAAGAACCGATCCTCGGCGGTTCCGGCGGCGCCGCCGGAGGGCTCCGCCTTGACGCGCGGAGGCGGGGCCCCGTCGCGCGGCGCCGAGGCCAGCTCGCCGGGCACGAGGTCCTCCTCGATGGGGACGTCCTCCACCGAGATGGGAACGTCCTCCACCGGCGGCTCTCCGCCCGGCGAGACCTCTGCGAACGATCCCGAGGAGAGCGGCACGGCGCGGTCCGCCACGTCGGGCGGGGGATCGACGGCGGGCGTCGC
>DATDDC010000269.1:0-3480 GCA_036523995.1 Anaeromyxobacter sp. | reverse complement strand
GGAAGAGCGCGCACAGCACCGCGCTCTCGACCTTCGGCGGCGGCAGGAACGCGCCCGGCGGGACGATGCGCTCGATGGAGACATCGGCCTCGCGCTGGAGCAGCACCGACAGGATGCCCCACTCGTGCGTCCCGGGCCGCGCCGCGAGCCGCTCCGCGACCTCGCGCTGCACGAGGAGCACGGCGCGCGAGAGGTGCTCCACCTGATCGAGGAGCGAGAAGAGGATCGGCGAGGTGAGGTGGTAGGGGAGATTGCCGACCACGGCGAGCTTCGAGGTCGAGGTCGGGGTCGAGGTCGAGGTCGGGGTCGAGGTCGGGGTCGGCGACGCGCATCGCCTCGCGCTCAGTCCCGATGCAGCCCCGACCTCACGTTCCCCACGAGCGCGAGCAGCCTCGGGCCGATGTCCTTCTTGAGGAGCTCCTGCTCGAGCTGGAAGGCCGCCCCGCTGCAGCCGATGACGATGGGCCCCGAGCCGTCGGGGGGGAAGAGGGGCGCCGCCACCGCGTTCACCTCGCGTCGCCAGTCGCCCAGGCTGAAGCAGAAGCCGAGCTCCTCGTAGTCGCGGAACGCCTGGTCGAAGCGTTTCTTGTTCGTGGCCCAGTCGGCGGGGCGGGCGGCGCGGATGCCGTCGAGGATCGGCTTCCGCTCGGCGGGCGGCAGCGCGGAGAGGTAGGCGCGGCCGATGGAGGTCGTGGCGATGGGGATGCGCGAGCCGATGTCGATGACGAAGGCCGCCGCGTTCCAGTACGTGTCCACCACCTGCATGGAGAGCCGGTCGTTCACCGCGAGGTGCACCGAGGCCTTCGTGTACTCGGACAGCTCCTGCATGAGCGGCCGCGCCACGCGCCGGACGTCCATCTGCCCCAGCGCGGCGAAGCCGAGGCTGATGGCGGCGCTGCCGAGCGCGTACTTGTTGAGCTTGTCCGAGTAGCGGAGATAGCCGAGGCGGGTGAGCGTGTAGGCGAGGCGGGAGACCGTGGGCTTCGCGAGCCCGGTGCGCCGCGCCAGCTCCTGGTTCGCGAGCCAGCGATCGCGCGGGCCGAAGGAGCGGAGCACGTCGAGGCCGCGGGAGAGCGCGGTCACGAACTTCCGGTCCACCGGGGCAGTCTTCTTGGGGGCCGTCGCGGCCGGCATGTGGCCCCTCCCGCGGGGCGGCTGTTCCGCTGTCGGGTGAAGAGGCACCAAGATAGACCGGTCCCGTTGTCGGCTGCAACGCCGCGGTGTTACGGTGCGGCACGCCGTTTCGTATGGCGAAACGAGGGAGCCCCGGTGCGAGCGCTCGTCTGCCGAGAGTACGGCCCGGTCTCGGGCCTCGAGGTGAAGGACGTCCCCGCCGCCCCGCCCGGCGAGCGCGACGTCGTGGTCCGCGTCGAGGCGGCCGGGCTCAACTACCCGGACGCGCTCCTCGTCCAGGGGAAGTACCAGGTCCGGCCGGCGCTGCCGTTCGTGCCCGGCATGGAGCTCGCCGGCGTGGTCACCGCCGTCGGCGCGGGCGTCTCGGACCTGCGCCCCGGCGACGCGGTCATGGCCACGGCCGGCATGGGCGCCTTCGCCGAGCAGTGCGTCGTCGCCGCGGACCGCGTGCTGCGGCGTCCCCCGTCGCTCGCCGCGGAGGTCGGAGCCGCGTCGATCGTCACCTACGGGACGGCGGCCCACGCGCTCGAGGATCGCGCCCGGCTCCAGCCCGGCGAGACCTTGCTCGTTCTCGGCGCCGGGGGCGGGGTGGGCACGGCCGCGGTCGAGATCGGGAAGCGCATGGGGGCCCGCGTCCTCGCCGCCGCCTCCTCTCCCGCGAAGCTCGCCGTGGCGAAGGGCCTGGGCGCGGACGAGGTCATCGACTACGCGTCGGAGGACCTGCGCGCGCGCCTCAAGGAGCTGACCGGCGGGCGCGGCCCGGACGTCGTCTTCGACCCCGTGGGCGGCCCGCACTCGGAGCCCGCCTTGCGGAGCCTGGGCTGGGGAGGCCGGTTCCTCGTCATCGGCTTCGCCTCCGGCGACATCCCCAAGGTCCCGCTCAACCTCGCCCTCCTGAACGAGCGCTCGGTGGTGGGGGTCTACTGGGGCGACTGGTCCCAGCGGAACCGCGCGGCGAGCGCGGCCCAGTTCGCGCGCATCGCCGAGGCGCTCGCGGCCGGCGCGCTCAAGCCTGCCATCAGCGCGCGGGTCCGGCTCGAGGAGGTGCCGCGGGCCATGGAGGACCTGCTCCAGCGGCGGGCGCACGGGAAGATCGTCGTCGTGCCCTAGCGGCCCTCGGGCCCGTCCCCGTCCGCACGCTCGAACGCCTCCCTTTCCTGAAGCGCGCGCCAGGCGACCTTCCCCGTGGGCGATTTCGGCAGCGCGTCCACGAAGGCATAGAGCCGCGGCACCTTGTAGGCGGCCATCCGCTCCCGGCACCAGCTCGCGATCTCGTCGGCCGTCGCCTTCGCGCCCGGCTTCAGCACGACGACGGCCTTCACCGTCTCGCCGCGGCGCTCGTCGGGGGAGGCGATGACGCAGCACTCGTGGATGGCGGGGTGGGCGTACATGAGGCCCTCGACCTCCGCCGGCCAGACCTTCATGCCGCTCGCGTTGATCATCCGCTTCAGGCGGTCGGAGATGAAGAAGTAGCCGTCCTCGTCCACGTGGCCGAGGTCGCCCGAGCGGAAGAAGCGCTTCCCGTCGAGCTCGATGAACGCCTCCTTGGTCCGCTCGGGGTCGTTCCAGTAGCCCTCGAAGACCTGCGGGCCGTGGATGACGATCTCGCCCTTCTCGCCGGGCGGGAGCTCCTTGCGCGTCTCGGGATCGATGACGCGCGCGTCGGTCCCGTAGATGGGGATGCCGAGGCAATGGCGCTTGGGCCGGTGGAGCGGGTTCACGTGCGAGGGCGCCATGGTCTCGGTGAGGCCGTAGCCCTCGACGTACTCGAGGCCGGTGAGGGCGCGAAGCTTCTCGGCCACCGCCGCGGGCATGGCGGCGCCGCCGCCCGACACGACGCGCAGGCTCGAGACGTCGTACTCGGGGAGCCGCGGGTTCGCGAGGAAGTCGATGACCATGGTGGAGATGGCGCACCAGCCCGACACGCGGTGCCGGGTGATGAGCTGTCCGGCCGCGTCGCGATCCCAGCGCGGCAGGAGGACGAGCGTGTGGCCCGCGTAGATGGAGCCGTTCATCACCGACTGCATGCCCGTGACGTGGAAGAAGGGCAGGGAGGCGAGGACGGTGGAGTCCGCCGTGAGCGCCGCCACCCAGGCCTGGCTGCCGATGGCCGTGTGCATGGCGGAGCGGTGCGTGTGGATGCAGCCCTTGGGCTTCCCCGTGGTGCCCGAGGTGTAGGGCAGGACGGCGAGGTCGGAGGGGCCGGCGCGGTGGGGGCCGGGCGCGAGGCCGGCGCCGAGCGCCTCGGTCCACGGGACCACGCCGGGGGCGCGAGGCACGCTGCGCGGCGCGCGGAACGGCTCGGGGACCTCGAGGTCGGTCGGGCTGGTAATCGCGTCGGAGTAC
>DATDDC010000268.1:0-2827 GCA_036523995.1 Anaeromyxobacter sp. | reverse complement strand
GGTGGAGCAGCTCGCCGCCGAGCGCAGGGAGGCCGAGTCCCGCGCCTCGCGCGCCGTGGAGGAGGCCCAGGCGCGCTTCCGCGACGAGCTGGCCCGCCGCGATCAGCTCCGCGCCCAGGAGGTCCAGCGCCTCCAGTCCGGCATCCAGGAGCGGGCGAAGCGGGAGAAGGCGCTCGAGCTGGAGGTGGCGCGGCTCCGCAGCAGCGCGAGGAGCGCGGCCCCGCCGGCCGCCGCACCGTCGTCGCCGGCGTCCGAGGAGAAGCCCGTCGCCGAGGCGGTGCCGGGGCGCGGCGAGCCGGAGTGAGGCGCGGGCCGAGGGTCCGTGCGCTCACGCGGGAACGTTCGCGCCCACGGCGACGCCTCGTGATCCGTGGAACGTGGCACGTGGCACGTGCGGACGACGCCGGGATCCGCCCGGCCGCGTGAACGCCGCGCGGAGAGCCCGACGCGAGAAGCCGTTTCACGTTTCACGCCGGCACGACACACGAACCACGAGCTACGAGCCACGAACCACGGGGTTGCCCTGCGTTCGCGGCGCGCTCGCGCGCGCGAGCGTCAGCGCCCGAGCAGTCTCTCCACCACCACGACGTCCCGCCACGTCCCGTCGAGCCGGCCGTGCCGCTCGTGCACCCCCACCTCGCGGAAGCCGGCGGCGCGCACGAGCGCGCGGCTCGCGGCGTTCTCCGCGAGGATCTTCCCGGTGAGCTTGTGGAAGCCCGCCGCGGCGGCGCGGGCGGCGAGCGCGTCGAGCGCGGTCCGGCCGAGGCCGCGGCCCCTCGCGGCGCGGGCGACGTAGACCGAGACCTCCGCCACCCCGGCGTAGCAGGCGCGCGCGCTGTACGCGGACGCCGCGGCCCAGGCCACGACCTCGCCCGCCTCCTCGACCACCACGACCGGGTGATCGCCGCCGAGCCAGGCGCGAACGTCGTCGGCGGTGCGGGACCGCACCTCGAAGGTGGCGACCCGGTCCTCGATGCCCTCGTTGTAGATGCGAGCGATGGCCTCCGCGTCCGGGGGGACGGCCTCGCGCTCCACGAAGGCCACGTCAGCTCCCGCCCGCGTCGGCGTCGGCGGTCAGCTTCACGTCGCGCCGCCGGCCCGGGTGGGCCCGCATGCCGGCCTCGTGCGCGCGAACGCCGTTCCGCCCCGCCTGCTTCGCGGCGAAGAGCGCGGCGTCGGCCGCGTCGATGAGGGCGGCGAGGTCCTGGCCGTCCTCGGGAAAGATCGCCACGCCGACGGAGATCGTGACGCGCCCCGCCTCGGAGGCGGGGTGCGGGATTCCCGCCGCCTCCACGGTGGCGCGCAGCTTCTCGGCGACCTCGAGCGCCGCGGCGCGATCCGCGTGCGCGATGAGCACCGCGAACTCCTCGCCCAGGTAGCGCGCCACCACGTCCACCTTGGCCACCTCCGCGGCGAGGAGGGCAGCGACCTGGCGGAGGAGGCCGTCCGCGGCGGCGGGGCCGAACGTCTCGCTGTAGCGGCGGAATCGATCGACGTCGATGAGGGCGACGGCCATGGCGTGCTGGAAGCGCCGGCTCCGCTCGAGCTCGAGGTCGAGCCGGGCGAACAGGCTCCGCCGGTTGTGGACGCCCGTGAGCGCGTCGCTCTGGGAGAGCCGGACCATCTTCTCGTGCAGCCGCGCGTTGGCGATGGCGAGCGCCGCCTGCGCGGCCACGGACTCGAGGAGCCTCGTCTCGGCCGGCTCCAGGGGCGCGCCGCCCGCCTTGCGCACCGCCAGGAGGCCGCCCGGGTCCTCCCGGTGCGAGAGCGGCACGGCCTCGAAGCCGGGGACGGGATCCGCCGCCCGGCGCCGCTCGCCCAGCGAGGCCGCCACGCCGCGCTCCGCGCGGAGCACGAGGGCGCCGCCGGCCTCGTCCGCGAGCCACACCGCGATCGCCTCGAGCCCGAGCGCGGCGGTGAGCCGCTCGGCGAGGGCCCGGAGCAGCTCGTCGAGCTCGAGGGTCGAGGCGAGCGCGCGCCCCAGCTCGACGAGGAAGGACATCTCCCGCCCGCGCTTCTCGGCCTCGGCCCGCACGGCGAGCTCGCGCTGGAGCGCCTCGAGCGAGCGGGCGTCCTCGATGCGGCGCGCGTTCAGGTCGGTCACCGCGGCGAGCGTCTCGTTGTAGGCCTGGGCCGCCCGGCCCAGCTCGTCCCGGCTCTCCACCGGGACCCGGTGGAGGAAGTCCCCGCCCCGCGCCCTCGCCATGGCGGCGACGAGGCGCTTCAGGGGATTGCGCACGAAGAGCCTCACCACGAGGACGTGGGTGAGGCCCATGGCCACGGCGAACACGACGAGCGCCACGAGGGCCGTCCGGTAGACCGCCTCGAGCCCGGGCGCGGCGAGCCTCGTCTGGTGCCGCAGCCACAGCACCCCGACGAGCGCGAAGACGAGCGAGGGCACCCCCACCGCCAGCATGAGCTTGCGACCGATGGAGCGCGTCACGTGGCCGAACATGGGGGGTCCCACGTTATAACCTCGAACGGTGCTGCCCTTCATCCAGAGCGCGCTCCTGGCCGGGTTTCCGCATGGTTTCACGACGCGGCAGGGCGGCGGGTCGGAGCCGCCCTTCGACTCGCTCAACCTGGGCGGCTCGGTCGGAGACGACCCGGCGCGCGTGGCCGGAAACTGGGGACGGGTGGAGCGCGAGACGGGGCTCGCGTTCGCGCGCGTCCGGCAGGTGCACGGGGCGCGGGCGGTGCGCCTCGACTCGGCGACGCCGCCGGCCCTGGAGGCGGACGCGGTCCTCTCCCGGACGCCGGGCCTCGCGGCCTGCATCTCGGTCGCCGATTGCGTGCCGGTGCTCCTCGCCGATCCGGCGAGCGGGGC
>DATDDC010000267.1:0-3400 GCA_036523995.1 Anaeromyxobacter sp. | reverse complement strand
CTCCCCGGCACGGCCGCGTCGCTCGCTCGCGCGCGGCGGCCGGCGACGCGCACGTCGCCGAGCTGGAAAGCGCGCTTCACCGCCGCGCGGCCGAGCCCGAGCGCGTCCGCGAGCGCGCGATCGAGCCGGCCGTGGACCGTGAGCGGAAGGCGGATGTCGCGACGCATGGCCGTTGCACCGGGGACGCTTCGCGCTCCGGGTGCCGCGTTCCACGTACCACGGGACGCGGCTCCTCGGCCGTCCTACCGAGGAGCACCCGGGCGATCTCTCCCGGCCTCGCGACCTCGCGGAGGTTCACGGGGCGTTCAGGGCATGCCTCGACGCGGAGGCGTCCCCGCCCCTCGGCGTCGGCGAGGAGGCTCACCCGCCGGAGCGCCCCGAACACGGCGTCCCGACCGCCTCGCGCTCGAACGGGTTCGGGCGGGCGGGCAGTCGCCATCGCCGGCGAGGATCGCAACCTTCCTGTTCGGTCGTCCCTCCACGCGAGGTCGTGCACCCGCCCGGAGATGGACCGCCCGCCCCTCGGGCCGCATGCAAACCTCCCGATCGGACTGGAAGGAAATGCAGAGCCCCATGCCCAGAACCCTCACCCTCCCCGCGGACGCCGAGGCGATCCGCTCGCTGCGCGCTGGCGACGACGTGCTCGTCTCCGGACGGATCGTGACGGCGCGCGACGCCGCGCACCGCCACCTGGCGCGTGGAGTGGACCCCGCGCTGAAGGCGCTCCTGGGAGGCAGCGCCGTGTACCACTGCGGCCCGGTCGTCACGCAGGACCCCGCGACGAAGGAGTGGCGCTTCGTGGCGGCGGGGCCGACGACGTCGATGCGCATCGAGCCCTTCGAGGCCGAGGTCGTCCGCCTGTACGGCGTGCGCGCGGTGATCGGCAAGGGAGGCATGGGCCCGCGCACGCTCGCCGCGCTGAAGGAGCACGGCGCCGTGTACCTGCACGCCGTGGGCGGGCTCGCCGTCACGCTCGCCCGCCGCGTCGTCCGCGTCCGCGGCGTCCACCTCCTCGACGAGCTCGGCGTGACCGAGGCCATCTGGGACGTCGAGGTGAAGGACTTCCCCGCGGTCGTGACGATGGACGCGCACGGCGACAGCCTGCACGCCCGCGCGGAAGGGGTCGCGCCGGGGGCGTGACGTCGCCGTCGCTCGCGCGGCGCCGGGCGGCTCGACGGGAGCCCCTCCCCTATCGCTTCCTCGTGACCATCTGCACGACGCCGAGGAAGGTCTGCGCCTCGGTGTACACGCGACGCCCGCGGTACTCGCCCTCGTGGTAGGAGGCGGCGGGCCGCTCGAGCCACATGCGCGCGCGGACGAGCCCGCTCGCGGCGAACGGCTGCAGGATCTCGGGCGGCGCGAGCGCGAGGTAGCGGTCCACCATCGAGCGCACCCTGCCCTCGTACTTGGCGGGCGGGAGCTGGGAATGGCGCCGGCCGCCGTGGAGCGTTCCGTCGAAGCGCGTGGACGCGTGGTAGAGCTCGTGGACGATGGTCGCGATCCGCTCCCGCGGCGTGGAGCGGAGGAACCACAGCGGCCGGAGCGTGATCACGTAGAGCATCTTCCGGCCCTTCACGCGGATGAGCGGCTTGCGCCGCGCGCCCGATCCGGCGCGCCTGCGCGTGTCGCCGTAGTGCGCCGGCCGGATGGTGGCGCGCGAGGCCCGCCTCGCCTCGCCGACCAGCACGAGGATGCGGGACGCTCGGACGTGCCCGAGCTCCGGCATTCGCGCCGCGAGGTCGCGGATGAGCCGCTTCACCGCCCGCGTCACGTTCGGTCGGGTCATGGCGACGGCCGGCGAGCATGGCGGACACCCCCTCGAGGCACAAGCGCCGGGTGTGCGGCGGCGAGGTGTACCGCAGGACGGTGGCTTGAACGCCCCGAGCGGGGCCTGTACCATGGTCTCCGGATGTCCGAGCTGACAGCCGTCGTCGCCGTTGCCCTCTTCGGGGCGCTCGCCGCCTTCGTCATCCGGCGCGTCCGCGACCTGCAGGGGGACGTTCGCGCGCTCGCCGAGCGCGTGCGCGAGCTGTCGGTGAGGCTCGACGCGACGGAGCAGGACGCCGCGAGCGCGCTCGCGCAGGCGGACGTCGCGGAGAGCGTGCTGCTCGAGAAGGGCGTCGCCGACGAGGACGATCTCGAGGCGGCGCGCGCGCGCTCAGGCGGCGAGGCGGGCTACGTCCGCGGCCGCGACGGCGAGCTGCACTGAGACACGGCCGGCCGCGACCTCACGGCGAGGCTCCCGGCTCCAGGCGACAGGCTACGGGGACGGCGGCCCGCGTGTTTCTACTGAAGCCTGCAGCCTGTAGCCTGAAGCCACGCGAACACCGCGTTCACTCGAACTTCGGCTTCTCCGGATGTCTGCGGTAGACGAGCAGCGTCCTGCCCAGGATCTGCGCGACCTGCGCGCCGGCCGCCTCGCCGAGCCGCCCGGCGACCTCGAAGCGATCCTCCGGGCTCTCCGTCCCGACGCGCACCTTCACGAGCTCGTGCGCGAGGAGCTGAGCGTCGAGCTCCCGGAGCGCGGCCTCGCTGACGCCCTCCTTGCCGATCTGCACGATGGGCTGGAGGCGATGCCCGGCCGCCCGAAGCGCCTTGCGCAGCTTCGACGACGGCATGAGCGCGCGCTTCCTCGGGCTCGTGGGGGCGGGCACGCCTTCCTCTGCCTCTACTTCCGGAGGTACTTGAGCTCGCGCTGGAGGTCCGCGTTCTCCGGCGCGACGCCGAGGCCGCGGCGCAGGTGCCTCTCGGCGAGGGCGACCTCGCCCGCCACCTTCGCCATCTGCCCGAGGAACAGGTACCCCTGGGCGCAGAGCGGGTTCTTCTTCAGGCCCGCCTCGATGGCGGCGGCGCTCTCGCCGAGCTTCGCCCGCTTGTCCGCGGCGAGCAGGAACTCGCAGAACGCCTTCCAGATCCCGAACTCCGCCTCCTCGGCGTTGAGCCGCATGGCCTCGTCGAACTTGCGGATGGCCTCGGCGTACTTGCGCGCCTTCGCGAGCAGGGCCCCCTCCTCGAAGAGGCTCTCCGCCCGGAAGATGTTCATCGCGTCGACCTTCTCGACGCCGCCCGTCTCGAGGTCGAGGAGATACTCGGCGCGCGACGCGTCCTCGCCGAGCACGGACCACGCCTCGGAGATCTTCGTGAACACGTCCGCGCAGAGCTTCCGGATCTCGGCCGGCGCGTCCGCCGGGACCGCGTCGGGATGGTAGATCTTCGCGAGCTGGAAGTAGGCCGCCTTGATCTGCGCGCCGTTCGCCGTGCGCGCCACCCCGAGCGCCTCGAAGCGGTCGGCGGCCGCGAGCTTCTTCAGGAGCGCCTCGAGCGCGTCCTTCCCGAGGGCCGCCCTGGGCGTCCCCCCCGGCGGCGGCGGCGTCGCGGAGGCGGGGGTGCGCAGGGGCGC
>DATDDC010000266.1:0-8467 GCA_036523995.1 Anaeromyxobacter sp. | reverse complement strand
ACACGGCGGTGCTCTTCGGTGACGGAGCCGGCGCGGTGGTCGTGCAGGCCACGGATCGGGAGGAGGGGCTCCTCGCCGAGCGCCTCGGCTGCGCCAGCGAGGCGCGCGGCGTCCTCGACATCCGCGGCGTCGGCGCGCTCTACGCGAACCGCGGCCTGCCGTACGGGTTCACGGTCTGGAACTTCGACGGGCAGGAGATCTTCAAGCGCGCGGTGGTCGCCATGGCGCAGGCGAGCGAGGAGGCCCTCGCGAAGCGCGGCCTCTCGGTCCGGGACGTGGACCTGCTCGTGCCGCACCAGGCCAACCGCCGCATCATCGACGCGGTGGGGCGGCGCCTCGGGATCGATCCGGGGAAGGTGTTCGTGAACGTGCAGCGCTACGGGAACATGTCGGCCGCCACCGTTCCGGTCGCGCTCGCCGAGGCGCTGGAGGAGGGGCGGATCCGTCCGGGCGCGCACCTGCTCATGCCGAGCTTCGGCGCGGGCCTCGCCTGGTGCTCGCACCTCGTCCGCTGGGGCGAGCGCATCGTCCCCCTCGGCGTCTCGGACGTGGACCTGCCGCCGTGCGAGAAGAGCGCCCTCGAGATCGTGAACGAGCTCCGGGCGCGCAGGGCGGGCTACCACGAGGCGGCGCGCGCGTTCATCGAGAAGTCCCGCCCGGTCCTCGGCGGCGAGCCGCCCTGAAGCGCCGCCTGCGCCTCTACGCAGCGCGCAAGCGCCCCTGTCCTGTCGAGCCCGGCTGGGTCGTACTCGCGGTGTCGTACTCGCGGTGAGGAGCCCCGCGCCGGGAGCCTCGGCGGCACCCGCCGCGGGCTCCGCCGAGGTGCCGCCCCTACGAAGGTCGTTCCGGCCGCGGTTCGCCGGGTATCGGGGGTGGACCACTCCTCCGAATCCGCGAGGCACCCATGAAGAACTGGAAGATCATCGTCACGGCAGCGCTTCTCTCGGCGTGCGGCAGCAGCAACGACAACAACCCCACCACCAGCCAACTCACGTTCAAGGGCAACGGCAACCTCGCCAACGGCGCGGTGTTCAACGGACCCCACGCCGGCGACACGGTCCGGGCGGCGCTCCTCGACGGCACGACGGTCCTCGACATCCAGAAGGCCGTGATCGCGGCCAGCGGCACCGACCCGGCGTTCTCGTTCACGTTCTCGCCGGCGATCGACACCTCGAAGCCCTACACCGTCAACTACTGGATCGACTCGAACTTCGCCACCACGGACCCGGTCGGCGGAGGCAAGTGCGGCGCGCCGACCGACGATCACCAGTGGAGCGTCCCGATCCCCGCGGGCCAGACCACGTTCACGGACGTCCACCGTCCCGCGTCGACCACGAACGTCTGCAGCACGTTCACCTTCGCGCTCACCTTCGTCGCCGACTCGAGCTATGTCGGGCCGCACTCGGGCCAGCCGTACAAGCTCGCGCTCGTCCACGGGTCCGACACGACCGCCGAGGAGATCCTGACCGGCAATGTCGGAACGACCGTGGGCGCCAACGCCATCTCGGCCCAGTTCAGCGAGCTGCTCGTCATCGACGAGACGTACACGGTGAAGCTCTGGATCGACTCGAACTTCGGCGGCGGCACGGTGGGCACCTGCGATCCCAAGGCGAACGACCACCAGTGGTCGTTCACGATCCCGAGCTCGTTCGCGAGCCACCCGACCACGTTCACCGCGCCGACCCACAGCGGGGCGACTACCGTGGACGTGTGCTCGTTCTTCCCGTAGCGGCCTCTCCCGGCGCGCGCCGCTCCGCCACGAGCCGCCATTGCTCGGCGGTCTCCGTGATGAGGCGCGCCCCGCGCTTGAAGGTGAGATAGGACCACGCCCACTCGAGGATCACCGCCACGCGGTTCCGGAAGCCGATGAGGAAGAAGATGTGGACGAGGAGCCAGGCGAGCCACGCCGCGAGGCCCGAGAACTGGAGCCGGCCGATGCGCGCCACGGCGGCGGCGCGGCCGATGGTGGCGAGCATCCCCTTGTCCCGGTAGCGGAACGGCGGGATCGCCTCGCCACGGACGGCGCCGGCGATGGCGCGCGCGGCGTGGCGCCCCGCCTGGATCGCGGCGGGGGCGACGCCGGGGACGAGGCCGCCGCCCCGGTCCTCCACCGCCGCCAGATCGCCCGTCACGTAGATCTCCGGGTGCCCCGGCACGCTGAGATCGGGGCGCACCTGGACGCGGCCGGCGCGATCGAGCGGCGCCCCCAGCGAGCGCGCCAGGGGGCTCGCCGCCACGCCGGCGGCCCAGAGCACCGTGCGCGCCTCGACGCGCTCCTCGCCGACGGAGACGCCGCCCTCGTCGATGGCGGTCACCTTCGCTCCGGTGCGCACCTCCACGCCGAGGCGCGCGAGCTGCTCCCGCGCGGCCGCCGACAGCTTCTCCGGGTACGCGGGCAGGACGCGCGGAGCCGCCTCGACGACCACGACGCGCGCGCTCTCGGGGTGGATGTGGCGGAAGTCACGGGTGAGCGTGCGGGTGGCGATCTCCGCGAGCGCCCCGGCCAGCTCCACGCCGGTCGGCCCCGCCCCCACCACGACGAAGGTGAGGAGCGCCCGCCGCGCGGCCTCGTCCCCCTCCCGCTCCGCGAGCTCGAAGGCGAGCAGCACCCTGCGCCGGATCTCCACGGCGTCCTCGATGGTCTTGAGCCCCGGCGCGAGCGGCGCCCACTCGGCGTGGCCGAGGTACGAGTGCGTGGCGCCCGTCGCGAGGACGAGGAAGTCGTAGGAGATCTCCACGCCGTCCTCGAGGCGCACGACGCGCCGGGCGGGATCGACGGTCTCGACCGCGCCGAGGACCACCTCCGCGTTCCGCTGGCGGCGGAGCACGTGGCGGATCGGCGCCGCGATGTCCGCCGGGTTCAGCGCCGCCGTCGCGACCTGGTAGAGGAGCGGCTGGAAGAGGTGGTGGTTGCGCCGGTCGACGACCGTGACGCGGACCGGCGCTCGCCGGAGCGCCCGGGCGGCCTCCAGGCCGGCGAAGCCGGCGCCGACGATGACGACGTGCGGGGACGCCATGGGCGGATGGTAACGGGGGCAGCCCGGGGAGGCACGCGGGGACGCGCCGCGAGGCCGGGCGTGCGGCGGGCCGGCGAGCCGCCTCAGCGCAGCGCGCCGAGGAAGCTCGCCCCCACGTCGGCGCGCAGCCCGAAGAAGTCCGCGACGGTCGCCCCGAGATCGGCGAAGGAGCCGCGCGTGCCGAGCGCTCCCCCGCCCTTCCCGGGCGCGTGCACGAGAAGCGGCACGTACTCGCGCGAGTGGTCCGTGCCCGGCGTCGTGGGATCGCAGCCGTGGTCGGCGGTGATGGCGCAGAGCTCGCCGGGCCGGAGCTTCGCGAAGAGCCGCGGGAGCGCCCGGTCCAGCTCCTCGAGCGCCCGGCCGTAGCCCTTCGCATCGTTGCGGTGGCCGTACAGCATGTCGAAGTCGACGAGGTTCACGAAGACGAGCCCGTGGTCCACCCGCTCGAGGAGCGCCTCCGTCTTGCGCAGCCCGTCGGCGTTCCCCTCGGTGTGGATCTCCTCGCTGATGCCCTTGCGATCGAAGATGTCCGGGATCTTGCCGACGCCCACCACGGGCACCTTCGCCTCGACGAGCTTCTCGAGCACGGTCGTGCCCGGCGCGGCGATGGCGAAGTCCTTCCGGTGGTAGGTCCGCACGTACTTCCCCGGCGTCCCCACGAAGGGCCGCGCGATGACGCGCGCCACGCGCCACGGGTCGAGGATCTTCCGCGCGGCGAGGCACCAGGCGTAGAGCCTCTCGAGGGGAACCGTCTCCTCGTGCGCGGCGATCTGGAACACCGAGTCGGCCGACGTGTAGACGATGGGCTTGCCCGTGCGCTGGTGCTCCTCGCCCAGCTCCTTCACGATGTCGGTCCCGCTCGCCGCCTTGTTGCCGAGGACGCCGGGGATGCCGCAGGCCTTCACGAACGGCTCCACGATCTCGGGCGGGAAGCCGTGCGGGAACACCGCGAGGCCTTCCTTCAGGACGATGCCCATCATCTCCCAGTGACCGGTGACCGAGTCCTTCCCCTGGGAGCGCTCGGCCATGCGGCCGTGGAAGCCCGCGGCGCTCGGGTCGGGGGGCACGCCGGCCACGGCGGTGAGGCTCCCGAGGCCGAGGCGGCCCAGCACCGGCAGCGAGAGGCCGCCGACGGCGCGGCTCGTGTTGCCGATGGTGTCCGAGCCGACGTCGCCGTACTCCCGGGCGTCGGGCATGGCCCCGCAGCCCGCGCTGTCGGCGACGAGGATGAGGAAGCGCCGGCGGTCCATCCCGAGAGCATAAGATGGGGCGAGCGCGTGGGCAGCCGGATGAGGCTGCGAGATCACCACTTCCCGGTCACGATCGCGATCGACGACGAGGAGCCGATGCGGTCCGCCCCGGCGCGCACCATGGCGAGCGCCTGGGCCGCGGTGCGGATCCCCCCCGAGGCCTTGACGCCCATCGCCTCGCCCACCACCGCGCGGAGGAGCGCCACGTCGTCCACCGTGGCGCCGCCGCCCGCGAAGCCGGTGGAGGTCTTCACGTACGCGGCCCCCGCGGCGAGGGCCAGGGCCGCCCCTGCCACCTTGCGGTCGCGATCGAGCGCAGACGTCTCGAGGATGACCTTCACCGGAACGGACAGCGCCCGCACGACCGAGCGGAGGTCGTCGAGGACCGCCTCGAAGCGCGAGGAGAGGAGCGCCGGGAGGGGCGCCACCAAGTCGATCTCGTCGGCGCCCGCCCGGACCGCCTCGAGGGCCTCCACGATGCGCGCTCCGGTGGTGCCGGCGCCCTTCGGGAAGTCCGCCACCGCCACGACCTTCACGGGCGCCCCCGCGAGGAGCCGCCGCGCCTCGGCCACCGCCTGCCGGTGGACGCACACGGCGCCCAGGGCGTGCTCGCGCGCCTCGGCGCAGAGCCTCGCCAGGTCCGCGGCCGTCGCCCCCGGCGCGAGGAGCGTGTGATCGAGGAGCGGCGCGAGGTCCTGCGGCCGCTTCACGCTCTCGGGGGGGACGGTCGCCATGGCGGGAAGGTACGATCAGAAGCCCGCGGAGAGCGAGAGGGGCAGGGAGACGTCGGTCGCCTCGCCGTCGAAGGCGGGGAAGACCATCCGCCGCGCCGCGCCGGAGAGGCAGCCGCCGAGGTCGCTCCGGTCGACGTCCTCCTCCGCGATGAAGGCTCCGGTGACGGACCCGTCGGGCTGGACCGTGACGACGAGCGTCGCCCGCTTCGCGACGCGGAGGCTCGGGTTCAGGCGCAGGGCCTTCGACACGCAGGTGTCGAACGCCTTGCGGTTCGCCGCGACGGTGCGCGAGACGGCGTCGGCGTCGAGCCCGGCCGCGGCGCTGTCCATGGCGTCGCCCTCCGGCGCAACGACGGCGGCGTCGTCCTTTCGCGCGAGGAGGTCGAGGAGCTTCCGGTCGCTGCGGGAGATGCGCGCCGTCCGCTTCCTCGCGGGTGCCGCGGGGACCGGCGCCGGCGCCGGAGCGGGCTCCTCGATCTTCGGCTTCGCGGCGAGGCCGGCCGCGTCGTAGGTCTCCGCGGCCTCCGCGCCGCGCTCGGCCCTCGCCCGCTTCGAGAACGGCCCCGCGCCCTTCCGCGCGGAGACGAGGACGAGCACGCCCGCCGCCGCAGCGGCGAGGAGGAGCGCCGCCGCCGCGACGGCCACGCCGTGGCGCCGCCGCTCCGCGCCCGCCCTGCGCTCGTACTGCGCGACCGCCTGCTCCGTGACCTTCGGCGGCGGTGGCGCGGGCGGCTCCGCCTCCTTCGCCTTCGCCTCGGCGGAGAGCCAGGCGAGGTCCTTGTCGTCGAGCGCGTTCGGGCGCTCGGCGGGGATCTCCAGCAGGCTCTCGCAATCGGGGCACTTCGCGCGGAACGCGCGGCCCTGCACGAGCTCGTCGGGGACGTAGGAGGACCGGCCGCACTGGCCGCAGGTCAATTCCACGGAACGACGAGTCTAGCCCATGGGATCGGCCGCGTCCTCGCAGGCGTCGCCCTCGTCCTCCGCGTCGAGCCAGGGGTCCTTCCCCGTGGCCTCCGCCACGGCGCGCTGCAGCTCGCCGTCGAGGAGGTGCGAGGGCACGACGTTCCCGAGCGCGTGGAGGAGGTTTCCCTTCACGGCCGGATGCTCGCGCGAGAGCTCGGCGAGGAGCGCCTTCACGCGCTTCCGGCGCAGGTTCGGCTGGGAGCCGCAGAGGTCGCAGGGCACGATGGGGAACCGCATCGCGGCCGCGAACGTGGCGATGTCCTCCTCCGCCGCGTAGCAGAGCGGCCGGATGACGACGTTCCGGCCGTCGTTCGAGCGGAGCTTCGGCGGCATGCTCTTCAGCGACCCCGAGTAGAGCGCGCTGAGGAGCAGGGTCTCGATGAGATCGTCCCGGTGGTGCCCGAGGGCGATCTTGGTGCAGCCCATCTCGGCGGCGGCGTCGTAGAGCACGCCCCGGCGCAGGCGCGAGCAGACCGGGCACGTCGTCTTCCCCTCCGGCACGAGCCGGCGGACGACCGAGTACGTGTCGCGGACGAGCATCCGGTACGGCACGCCGGTGGACCTGAGGTGCGCCTCCACCACGTGCGCGGGATACCCGGGCTGGCCCTGGTCGAGGTTCACCGCCACGAGGTCGAAGCCGATGGGCGCCCGCTCCCGGAGGCGCGAGAGCAGGTGGAGGAGCGTGTAGCTGTCCTTGCCGCCCGAGACGGCCACCAGGATCCGGTCGCCCTCCTCGACGAGCGAGAAGTCGGTGATCGCGTCCGCGGTGGCGCGGAGCAGGCGCTTCTCGAGCCGGGCGACCTCGTCCATGGCGGCACTTGATACCAGAGCGGCCGCGGCCGCGCACGCGAGCCTATCGCCTCGATTTTCCTTTGACGCCCACGCGGGCCCTGCGATAAAGGCGCCGTCTCCGAGAGCGCGCCGAGGAGCACGATGCCCGCCAAGGACCTGGGAAACAAGTACACCTGCTTCAAGTGCGGCACGAGGTTCTACGATCTCAAGAAGCCGGAGCCGCTCTGTCCGAAGTGCGGGGCCGACCAGCGCCAGGGCCCGGCGAGCAAGCCCTCCCCCGCGGCGGAGAAGCGGCGCGCGCCGCCGAAGCCGGTCGCACCCGCGAAGCCCGAGGTCGCGGAGGTCGAGCCGGAGGCCGATCTCGACGAGGACGTAGAGGCGGAGGAGGAGGCCGAGGAGCCGGAGGAGCCGGACGAGCACTGACAGTCCGTGCCGACCCACCCCTTCGCTGGCCCCTAACGGCGCGTTGACCCCCTGGCGGTGCCTCACTATCGAACGTCGGCCGTAGTCGGCCGACCATGTCCATCACAAGCGCCCCCGCCCCCGCCTCGGTCCCCAGCTCCGCCTCCTCGCCCCTCGCCTACGCGCGGGATCTCGTCCTCCTCGCGAAGCCCCGCCTCTCCGGCCTCGTGATGCTCACGACGGCGGGAGGGCTCGGCCTCGCCCCGGGGCGCATCGGGCCGGCGCGGGCCCTCCTCACCATCCTCGGCACCGCCGCGGTGGTGGGGTCCGCGAACGCGCTCAACAACTTCCTCGAGCGCGACATCGACGCCCGCATGCGGCGGACGCGGGATCGCCCGCTGCCCGCGGGCCGCGTCGAGCCCTTCGTGGCGCTCGCCCTGGGCGTCATGATCCCGGCGTTCGCGCTGCCCCTGCTCGCGCTCGTGGCGAACCCGCTCACCGCGCTCCTCGCGTTCGCGGCGCTCGCCGTCTACGTGTGCGTGTACACGCCCATGAAGCAGCGGTCGACCCTGGCGCTCTTCGTGGGCGCGGTGCCGGGCGCCATCCCGCCGCTCCTCGGCTGGACCGCGGCGACGGGCCGCATCGACGCCGGCGGGCTGGCGCTCTTCCTGCTCCTCTTCGCCTGGCAGCTCCCGCACTTCCTCGCCATCTCGATCTACCTCGCCGACGACTACGCGCGCGGCGGGCTCAAGGTGTTCGCCCTCGTGCACGGCGAGCGCGCCACGCGCACCTGCATCGCCGCCGGGACGCTGGCGCTCGTTCCGGTCTCGCTCGCGCTCGTGCCGCTCGGCGTGGCCGGCACGGCCTACGGCGTCGTCGCGGTCGCAGCGGGCGCCGGCCTCGCGGCGTACGCGCTCTCCGGCCTCGGCGGGGAAGGCGGGCGCTGGGCCCGGAACCTCTTCCTCGCCACGCTCCTGCACCTCACGGTGCTGTTCGTCGCGCTCCTCCTCCTCCCGCGGTGAGGTCGTGACGCCCGCCTCGGACGCGCTCCCGGCGGGAAGGATCCCGCGCCTCTCCGTGCGTGCGGTCGCCGCCCGCCGCGGCGGGCGCGAGGTGCTGCGCGGCGTCTCGCTGGAGGTGTTCCCGGGCGAGGTCCTCGGGCTCCTCGGCCCGAACGGCGCGGGGAAGTCCACCCTGTTCGCGATCCTGGCCGGGCTCCTCCGCCCGGACGCGGGCGAGTTCGTCCTCGAGGGGCGCTCCGTCGCGCCCGGCGCGCGCGCCCTGCGCGCCTGCGCCGGGATCGTGTTCC
>DATDDC010000265.1:0-5850 GCA_036523995.1 Anaeromyxobacter sp. | reverse complement strand
CGCCCTGGACGCGCTCCTCGAGTCGATGCTGGCGCGCCGCGCCTCGGACCTCCACCTCTCCGCCGAATGCCCTCCCACCTTCCGCGTGGACGGCGACATGACGCCGGAGAGGGAGTACGGGCCGCTCTCGCACGATCGCCTGAAGGAGCTGCTCTGGTCGATCGCGCCGGAGAAGAACCGCGAGGAGTGGCACGCCAGGAAGGACACGGACTTCGCGCACGAGACGGCGGCCGCCCGCTTCCGCGTGAACGTGTTCGCCGATCGCAAGGGCATCGGCGCTGTGCTGCGCCAGATCCCGAACGAGATCCTCACGGCCGAGGCCATGGGGCTCTCGCAGGCGGTGCTCGATCTCTGCCACCTGGCGAAGGGCCTCGTGCTCGTCACCGGGCCCACGGGATCGGGCAAGTCGACGACGCTCGCCGCCATGATCGACCACGTGAACCGCACCCGCGACGATCACGTCATCACCATCGAGGACCCCATCGAGTTCGTGCACCCGAACAAGCGCTGCCTCGTGAACCAGCGCGAGGTGGGGACGCACACCGGGTCCTTCAAGAGCGCGCTCCGGGCCGCGCTGCGCGAGGACCCCGACGTCGTCCTCGTGGGCGAGCTGCGCGACCTCGAGACCGTGGCCATCGCCATCGAGACCGCGGAGACCGGGCACCTCGTCTTCGGCACGCTCCACACCAACACCGCGCCCTCCACGGTGGACCGGATCATCGACCAGTTCCCGGCCGACCGGCAGGGGCAGATCCGGATGATGCTGTCCGAGTCGCTGAAGGGCGTCATCTCGCAGACCCTGTGCAAGAGGATCGGCGGAGGCCGCGCCGCGGCCATGGAGGTCCTGCTCTGCACGAGCGGCGTCGCGAACCTCATCCGCGAGGGGAAGACCTTCCAGATCCCGTCGATCATGCAGACGGGGCGTGCGCAGGGCATGGTGACGCTCAACGACGCGCTCCTCGATCTCGTGAAGAAGGGCCTGGTCGAGCCGCGCGAGGCGTACGCCAAGGCGGTCGGGAAGGCCGAGCTGAAGGGGCTGCTCGAGCGGGCCGGGATGAAGCTCGAGCTCGGCGCCGCGAACGGGAGCGGGGCGCCGTAGCGCGGGCGAGCGACGCCGTACCCGGTCCCCCTCGCCTCGCCGCGCCGCTGGCAACCCTGCGCCGGCCGCGATACACCCGAGCCGCCGATGGCGACCGTCCCCACCCTCCCCGCGGGCGAGGCCCCGCTCGCCGCGCTCCTCCCGCCGGCCGGCGAGAGGCTCGCGCCCGACGCCGTCCTCGACCGCTTCGTCTCGTGGGTGGCCGCGACCGGGCTCACGCTCTACCCGCACCAGGAGGAGGCCATCCTCCACCTCCTGGACGAGAAGCACCTCGTGCTCTCCACGCCCACCGGCTCGGGGAAGTCGCTGGTCGCCACCTTCCTTCACTTCCAGTCGATGGCGGAGGGGAAGCGCTCCTTCTACACGTGCCCCATCAAGGCGCTCGTCAACGAGAAGTTCTTCGACCTGTGCCGCCTCTTCGGCCCGGAGAACGTGGGGATGATGACGGGCGACGCCGCCGTGAACCGCGAGGCGCCCATCGTCTGCTGCACGGCCGAGATCCTCATGAACGTCGCCCTGCGCGAGGCCGAGCCCAGGGTCGACGCCGTGGTCATGGACGAGTTCCACTACTACGGCGACCGCGAGCGCGGCGTCGCCTGGCAGGTGCCGCTCCTCGTCCTCGAGAAGGCGCGCTTCCTCCTCATGTCGGCGACGCTCGGCGACACGCGCGCCATCGAGGCGTCGATCCGCGAGGTGACCGGGCGCGAGATCGCCCGGGTCCGCGACGCCGCGCGCCCCGTGCCCCTCGAGCACGAGTGGCGCGAGACGCCGCTCCACGAGACCATCGAGGAGCTCGTCTCCGCGCGGAAGGCCCCCATCTACCTCGTCAACTTCACGCAGCGCTCCGCCGCCGAGCAGGCGCAGAATCTGATGTCCGCGAACTTCTCCTCGAAGGAGGAGAAGGCGCGCATCGCCGAGGCGGTGAAGGACGCGCGCTTCGACTCGCCCTACGGCAAGGACCTGCAGCGCTTCCTGCGCCACGGCATCGGCCTCCACCACGCCGGGCTCCTGCCGAAGTACCGGCTCCTCGTGGAGAAGCTCGCGCAGGGCGGGCTCCTCAAGGTGGTCTCCGGGACCGACACGCTCGGCATGGGCGTGAACGTCCCCATCCGCACCGTGCTCTTCACCCAGCTCTGCAAGTTCGACGGCGAGAAGACCGCCATCCTCTCCGCCCGCGAGTTCCACCAGATCTCGGGGCGCGCCGGCCGCAAGGGGTTCGACGAGCGCGGCTACGTCGTGGCGCAGGCGCCGGAGCACGTCATCGAGAACAAGCGGCTCGCCGAGAAGGCCGCCGCCGGCAAGAAGGTCGTGAAGCGGCAGCCGCCGCAGAAGGGCTACGTCCCCTTCGACCGCAACACCTTCGAGCGGCTCCGCGAGAAGGAGCCCGAGCCGCTGGAGAGCCGCTTCGAGCCCACCTTCGGCGTCCTCGTGAACCTGCTCCAGAGCGAGACGTCGCGGCGCGGCGGCGGCTACGGGCGGCTCGTCGAGATCATCGGCCGCTCGCACGGGAACGACTACGTCCGCTCGAAGCACCGCCGGGTCGCCGCGCAGCGGCTGCGGGCCTTGCGGCACGCCGGCCTCGTCGAGCTCCGGCGGGTCGAGGGCTACCGGGGCGCCTACCTCCGCCCCGCGCCCGGGCTCCAGCGCGACTTCTCGCTCTTCCACACGCTCGCCCTCTACCTCCTCGACACGCTGCCGCGCATCCCGCGCGAGCGCGAGACCTACCCGCTCGACGTCCTCTCCATGGTGGAGTCCATCCTGGAGGACCCCGATCCCATCCTGTGGAAGCAGCTCGACCGCGCGCGCGGCCTCGCCGTGGCGGAGATGAAGGCGAAGGGCATGGAGTACGACGAGCGCATGAAGGAGCTGGAGAACGTCGAGTACCCGAAGCCGAACCGCGACTTCGTCTACGCGACGTTCAACGAGTTCGCCGTGCGGCACCCCTGGGTCGGCCAGGAGAACATCCGCCCCAAGTCGGTGGCGCGGGAGATGGTCGAGCGGTTCATGACCTTCGGCGACTACGTGCGCGAGTACGAGCTGCAGCGCTCGGAGGGGCTGCTGCTCCGCTACCTGTCGGAGACGTACAAGACGCTCGTCCAGACCGTGCCCGAGACGTACCGCGACGACGCGCTCCTGGACGTCATCGCCTTCCTGCGCGCGACGGTGCGCGGCGTGGATTCGTCGCTCGTGGACGAGTGGGAGCGGCTCCGCGACCCGCGCTACCAGGCGGCGCCCGTCGCCGATCCCCGCGCCGTGCTCGGGCCGCCGCCGCCCTGGGCCGACCCGCGCGCCTTCGCCGCGCGCATCCGGAACGAGGCGCACGCGCTCCTCGTCGCCCTCGCGCGCAAGGACCACGAGGCCGCGCTCGCCGCGCTCGCCCCGGGCTCCGGCTGGACCGCGGCGCGCCTCGAGGCCGAGCTGGCGCCCTACTGGGGGGAGCACGAGCGGATCGACGTTACGCCCGCGGCGCGCCGGCCGCACAACACCTTCGTGAAGGAGCTCGCGCCGCGCCGCTGGGAGGTCGTCCAGAAGATCGTGGACGAGGCGGGCGAGGCGGACTGGATGCTCCAGTGCGAGATCGACTGCACGGGGGCGTTCGACGCCGACCGGCCGCTCGTCGCGCTCGTGCGCATCGGCACCTGACGGGCGCGCCCCGCCCGGAGGAGGAAGGTCATGAGGCTGCAACGGCTCCTCGTAGCGCTCACGCTCGTGAACCTCGTCCTGCTCGCGGCCCTGCTCGCCCGGGCGGCTCCCGCATCCGCCCACGACGACGCTCCCGTCCTGCGCGGCCGCGCGCTCGAGCTCGTCGACGACGCGGGCAAGGTCCGGGCGAGCATCCGGGTGTACCCCGCGGATCCCAACGTCCAGATGCCCGACGGAACGAAGGGCTACCCCGAGACCGTGCTCCTCCGCCTGATCACGCGGGACGGGCGACCGTCGGTGAAGCTCAGCGCCTCGGAGCGGGGCGGCATCCTCGTGGTCGGCGGCGAGTCCAACCCGACGTACGCGCAGCTCATGGGCGACGATGGGAAGGCCTCGCTGACGCTCGTGGGGAAGGACGGAAAGCGGCACACGATCGAGCACTGAGCCGGGCTCGGAGGGAACCGAAGGCTCACGCGAGCGCAGCCCGGGGCACCTCATCCACCCGGATGAGCCTGTGGCGACGCCAGCCTTCCGACAGCAGCCACGTCTGCGGGTCCGCCGTCGGCGCTTGCTCGTGCGGTGGCGCGAACCCGTCCGGCAAGCGCCGCCACCCGTCGAACCAAGGGCCGGAGGAGCGCGGGTCGATCCAGTCCGGATCCACGATCTCGGAATCCGTCGTCGCGTGGCGGCGCGTGTTCTGGAGCACACCAGCGCGTTCGTGCGGCGATCACGACGAGCGGCCGCCCGCCTCCGCGTCGAGGTCCCGCGGCGAGCGCGTGATCCGGGAGAAGTCGATCTCGCGCGAGAACAGGAACGCCACCCCGAGCGCCAGCTGGAAGCCGATCTGCGCCGCCCACAGGACGTTCGCGAACGCGACCCCGCGCGTCGCGACGGCCTCCTCGGTGGCGAACAGGGAGAGGCCGAACACGGCGCCGGCCTGGTAGGTCCCCACCATGCCTGGACCGGAGGGGATCATGATGCCGATGACGATCGCGCCCACGATGGTGAAGGCCGCGGCCGGCGACAGGGCGAATCCGAAGCCTCGCGCCAGCAGCGAGATCGCGTACGCGCTCGTCGCCCAGTAGGCGCCGGTGAGGACGAGGAGCAGCGTCCTCCGTCCGCTCCAGACGAGCCGCAGGGCCTCGAGAAACGCGCCGAGCGTCGCCGCGCCCTTCTGCGCGAGCCCGGGAGCGACCGGCGCCAGGATCTGCGTCAGCGAAGACACCGCCGTGGCTCGCCTCCGCCACGCCAGGGCGAGGACCGCGACCAGCGTCGAGAACCCGGCGAGGACGATCCAGGCGGACAGGCGCAGCACGCGGGCGCCGGGCGTGCCCTCCGGAAGGAGGAAGAGCGTCACGGCGAGGATGAGGCCCACGGTGAGCGCGTCCACGATGTGCTCGACGACGATCGACGACAGCGCAGCGGACGCGCGCAGCGGCCCCTCGGCGACGAGGCAGGGACGCGCCAGCTCACCGAGCCGGAACGGCAGGATCAGCAGCGCCATCAGCCCGACGGCGCTCGCGGCGACGAGGCGAGCGGGCCGGACCCTCGCGATCGGCTCCAGGAGGACGCCCCACCGGACGATGCGCAAGGCGTAGCAGACGGCGGCCGCGGCGAAGTACGGCAGCAGGTAGCGGTAGTCGGCCGCCAGCGCAGCGGCCCAGATCGCGCCGAGATCCTTGCCGCGCACGGTCCACCAGAGCGCCAGGGCCGAGACGGAGATGCCCGCGGCGAGCTGCACGGCTCTCTTCAAGGCGTCTCCCGAACAGACGTGGCGTTCTCACGAAATCACGCTTCCGGCGCCGGGTCACGGCGGACGCCTCGCGCGCTCCCCCTCGCCTCGCGAGCGCACTGGACGTGCGCCGGCCCCTCACGGCCGGAACGTCGACTCCGGCAGCTTCGCCGGGAACTCCACCTTCTCGAGCACGGTCTCGCCGGTGCTCCGTCCGTTCGCCCAGTTCTCCTCGCGCATCGCCACGAGGACGCCGGAGACGGTCTTGAAGTCGGAGTAGGTCGTCGTGAACTCGAGCGGCATGGCAGGGTCCTTCGACGCGCTGCGGGAGCGCAGGATCCGGCCGGTGGCCGGATCGATGGCGGCCTCGACGACG
>DATDDC010000264.1:0-3481 GCA_036523995.1 Anaeromyxobacter sp. | reverse complement strand
CCGGCCTGCGCACGCCCTGGATCGCCGCGTCGGCGGAGGAGACGCGCAAGCCGCCGCTCGGGGACGAGGATCGGGACCGCCTCGAGTCGCACCTCCGGCTCGCGGAGTCGCTCGGCGCCGAGGTGGTCCGCCTCGCCGGCGACCGCATCTCCGAGGCCGTCCTGGAGCTGGCGCGCCGGCGGAACGTCACGCGCATCGTGCTCGGGAAGCCGCGGCATCCACGGTGGCGGGATCGGCTCCGCGGCTCGCTCGTGAACGAGATCATCCGCGGGAGCGGCGACATCGAGGTGAACGTCATCGCCGGCGACGTGGAGGCCCCCCGGGAGGGCCGGGAGGACGCGCCGCGCCGGAAGACGCCCGCCGGGGACTACCTGCGGGCCGCGGCCGTGGTCGCCGCGACCACGGGAGTCGCCCTGCTCGCCCGCGCGGCCTTCCGGCTCCCCGACGTCGTGATGCTGTTCCTCCTCGGCGTCACGATCGCCGCGCTCACCACGAGCCGTCCCGCGGCCATCCTCGCCGCCGCGCTCTCGGTGGCCTCCTACGACTTCTTCTTCGTGGACCCCGAGCTCACGCTCGGCGTGGCGGACGTCCGCTACCTCCTCACCTTCGCCATGCTGTTCGGCGTGAGCGTCGTCATCGGCACCCTCACGCTCCGGCTCCGGGAGCAGCGGCAGGCGGCGGTGGGCCGGGAGCGGCGCACCTCGGCGCTCTACGCCTTCAGCCGCGAGCTCGGCACGGTGCTCGACGAGGACGGCGTGGCCGCCGTGTGCGTCAAGGCGGTGGCCGAGGCCTTCGACGCCGAGGTCGTCTTCCTGCGCGCGCGCGGCCGAGACGATCTCGCCGCCGTGGCCGCCCTGCCGCGGGGGGCGGTGGTGGGCCCCGCCGAGCGCGCCCTGGCCGAGTGGGTGGTCGAGCACGCGCAGCCCGCCGGCAGGGGCACGGACGCGTTCCCCGACGAGCCGGTTCAGTGCGCCCCGGTGCGAGCCTGGGGCGACGTCCTCGCGGTCCTCGTGGTGAGGACGGCGGGCGACCGCGTGCTGGGAGCGGCGCAGCGCACGCTGCTCGAGGCGGTGGGGCGCCAGGCGGCGCTCGCGCTCGACCGCGTGCGGCTGGCCGAGGAGGCGCGGCAGGCGGCGCTGCGCGCGCGCACCGAGGAGCTCCGCAGCGGGCTCCTCTCCTCCGTCTCGCACGACCTGCGCACCCCGCTCGCCACCATCACCGGCGCCGCCACGACGCTCCGCGAGGCCGCGGACCTCGACGCCGCCACGCGGACGGACCTCACCGAGGCCATCTGCGAGGAGGCGGAGCGGCTCGAGCGCCTCGTCTCGAACCTCCTCGACATGACCCGGCTCCAGTCCGGCGCGGTGGAGCCGAGGCGCGAGTGGGTCCCGCTCGTCGAGGTCGTGGGCGGCGCGCTCACGCGGGTGGAGGAGCGGCTCGCCGGCCGCCGCGTGCGCACGGAGCTCGCGGAGGACCTGCCGCTCGTCTCGCTCGACCCCGTGCTCGTGGAGCAGCTCTTCATCAACCTGCTCGAGAACGCCGCGAAGTACACTCCCGCCGCCGCGGAGATCGACATCCGCGCGGCGCGGGAGGGTGGCACGCTCGTGGTGGACGTGGCGGATCGCGGCCCCGGGATCCCGCCCGGCGACGAGGAGCGCATCTTCGAGCGCTTCCACCGCGGAGCGCACGCGGGCGTGTCGGGGGCGGGGCTCGGGCTCCCCATCGCGCGCGCCATCGCCGAGGTGCACGGCGGGCGGCTCGTCGCCTCGAACCGGCCCGGCGGAGGCGCCGTCTTCCGGCTCACGCTGCCGCTCCGCGGCGACTCGCCCAGCGCCGGCGAGGCCGGCGAGGGGGCGGTGCCGTGACCGAGGCCGGCCCGCTCGTGCTCGTCGTGGAGGACGAGGCCCAGGTGCGGCGCTTCCTGCGCGCGGCGCTCTCCTCCCGCGGCTACCGCGTGGTGGAGGCGACCACCCTGCGCGAAGGCGAGCAGCTCGCCACGAGCCACAACCCCGACGTGTACCTCCTCGACCTAGGCCTACCCGACGGCGACGGCGTGGACCTGGCGCGCCGCCTGCGCGAGTGGACGAAGGCGCCCATCGTCGTGCTCTCCGCCCGCGGCCGCGAGGAGGACAAGGTGAACGCCCTCGATGCCGGCGCGGACGACTACCTGACGAAGCCGTTCGGCGTGAACGAGCTGCTGGCGAGGCTGCGGGTGGCGCTCCGCCACGCGCAGGCGGGCGCGGCGGAGCCCGCGGCGATCGAGGCGGGTCCGCTCCGCATCGACCTCGCGCGCCGCGAGGTCACCGTCGACGGCCGGGAGGTGAGGCTCACGCCCATCGAGTACCGGCTCCTCGCCCTCCTGGGCCGGCACGCCGGGAAGGTGCTCACGCACCGCCAGATCCTCCGCGAGGTGTGGGGGCCGAACGCGAGCGAGGCGCACTACGTCCGCGTGCACATGGCCGAGCTCAGGAAGAAGATCGAGGCGGACCCGGCGCGGCCGCGGTTGCTCGTCACGGAGCCCGGCGTGGGCTATCGGCTGCGCGACCGGGCGGAGGAGCGCTGACGGAACGCCCACGAAATTCCGGCCTCACGCCGCGCGCCGTGCGATTTGCATGAAACCAGCGCCCCCCGCAGCGGTCGCAGCGGGGTCGCGGCCGGCTTACGCTATGGCGAAGGAAGCCGTGCAGATGGCCGACCCTTCCGGCGCAGCCGCATCCGCGCTCCGCGTCCTCGTCGTGGACGACGAGAAGAACATCCGGACCACGCTCGCGGTGTGCCTCGAGGGTCTCTCCTGCCGCGTGGCGCAGGCCGCGAACGGCGCCTCCGCCGTCGAGGCGCTCCGGCTCGAGCCCTTCGACCTCGCCTTCTGCGACATCCGGCTCGGGCAGGAGAGCGGCCTCGATCTGCTGCCGCGGCTCCTCGCCGAGCGGCCCGGGCTCGAGGTCGTCGTGATCACCGCGTACGCGACCATCGACACGGCCGTCGAGGCGATGCGCCGCGGGGCGAAGGACTACCTGCCGAAGCCGTTCACGCCCGCGCAGATCCGGCACCTCGTGGAGCGGACCCGGGAGCGGCGCGCCATCGAGCGCCGCCTCTACGACCTCGAACGCCGGCTCGAGGAGGCGGAGCCGGAGGTGGTCCTCGACACGGCGTCCTCGCGCATGACGGCCGCGCTCGAGGTGATCGGGCGCGCCGCCGGCCACGAGGTGTCGGTGCTGCTCCGCGGCGAGAGCGGCACCGGCAAGGGCGTCCTCGCGCGCCTCCTGCACGCGCGGAGCCCGCGGCGGGAGCGACCCTTCGTGGTGGTGAACTGCCCGACGCTCTCCGAAGAGCTCCTCGCGAGCGAGCTCTTCGGCCACGCGCGCGGCGCCTTCACGGGGGCCGTGAAGGACCAGGAGGGCCGGGTCGAGGCGGCCGAGGGCGGGACCGCGTTCCTGGACGAGATCGGCGAGATCTCGCCCGGGCTCCAGGCGAAGCTGCT
>DATDDC010000263.1:0-7406 GCA_036523995.1 Anaeromyxobacter sp. | reverse complement strand
CGAGCGCTCCCACCGTGAATACGGCGCAGGCGTACGCGAAGAGGTCGCCGAATCTAGTGTACGGGGTGAGGCCACGCAAGCGCGGCACGCGGGCGAGGAGGAGCCGCGGCGGCTCGGGCGGCTGCGGCGCCAGGTCCGGATCCACGGGCCCGACGTCGATCGCGCCCGGCGCCACCTCGCCCGTGGGCAGGATCACGGCGGACACTCCCGCGTACGCGGGCCGGACGACGGCCTTCGCCGCCTCGATGGCGCGCAGCCGGACGATGGCGAGGAACTGGTAGGGGCCGGACGAGTAGCCGTACCAGGCGTCGTTCGTGGCGTTCACCAGGATCTCCGGCTCGCGCTCCTTGCGCGCGAACTCGACGTTGATCTCGGGGAAGATCGCGTCGTAGCAGATCATGGGGGCGAGGCGGACGGGATCCGCGCTCGTCGACGTTTGGGTCGAGGTCGAGGTCGGGGTCGAGGTCGGGGTCGAGGTCGAGGTCGGGGTCGGGGTCGGGGTCGAGGTCGAGGTCGGGGTCGCGGTCGAGGTCGGGCTCGCGGTCGCGTCCCCCCCCCGCCTCACCTCAGCTCTTTCGACCGGTCCGACGGCAGCCACGTGAACGCCATGTTGATCCGCGCGCTGCCGTCGGGGCGGACGGCGGCGGGCGGAGGCGGCGGATAGGGCTGCTTCCCCTTGATCGCGGCGAGCGCGATGGCGTCGTAGAACTCGAGCCGGGAGGACTCGAGCACGTGCACGTCGCTCACGGTGCCCTTGGCGTCGATGGTGATCGCGACGCGGACCGTGCGCGGCTTGTAGAAGTACGTGTCCTCGTGCGGATCCCATTCCTGGAGCAGCACGAGCGCGCGCCGGTGCCAGTCGTCCTGGATGCGGGCCCGAACGTCCGCCCAGTACGCGGCCGGCGCGAAGCGGCGCGTGTGGAGGCGCGTCTCCGCGCCCTCCTCCAGCCCGAGCCCGTCGAAGTTCGGCCCGCCCTCGGGCGTGGGGTACTCCTGGAGCGGCATCCCGCTGATGTGGCGCCCGTCGATCCGCTGGCCGCCCTGGCCGTCCGCGGGGAGCGCCGACTCCGGAGGGGGGAGGCTGGCCGTCGCATCGGCGGGCGTGGTCGGCGGATCCGTCGGCACGACCGCCTTCTCCTCCGGGGCGGGGCGAGGCACCACGGCCTCGGCCTCGGTCCCTCCTCCCCCTCGCGGGCCCTCGCGGCCGGCGATCGCGACCTTGTGCGCGCCGCGCTCGCCCGAGCCCTGGCGTCCCCGCGCCTTCTCCTGCGGGACGCGGAGGAGGTTCGCGTAGATGCCGGCGTAGCGCGAGATCGTCTCCCGGTCCACGGTCTGGTCGCGCTCGGCGAGGAAGCGCGCGTTCGCGCGGGGCTGGCGCTCCTCGCGGAGCGGATCGCGGTGCGTGTCCGGTGGGAGCGAGACGACCTGCCGGGGCCGGTCGGGCGGTTCCGCGAGGGCCGGCGCGATCGCGCCCGAGAGCCCGCGGTTCGCCTGCCACTCCGCCGCCGTGAGCTCGTGCATCGCGACCGGCAACGTGCGGGGACGCGGCAGCGTGAACGCGCCCGCGGCGTAGAGGCACGCGAAGGCGATGCCGTGCACCGAGAGCGAGGCGAGGCAGGAGAGTCCCGTCCGCGCGAAGCGGCGCTCCGGGGCGGGTGCGCGCCCTCTCGGGCCTGGGTCGTGCATCGGTCGGGCTGGTCCGACGCCTCCGAGACGCTACATGGATGCGCCATCGCTCTCTCGGCCGCCATGGGACTGAACGGGTCGATCTCCGGGCGGGGCGCCCCCGGAGCACGCTAGAGTCTGGCCGCCATGGAGCCGGTGGTCACGATCCGCGGGGTTTCGAAGCGCTTCGGCGCGCTCGTGGCGCTGGACTCGGTCGACCTGGACATCCGGGCCGGGGAGATCTTCGCGCTCCTGGGTCCGAACGGCGCCGGTAAAACGACGCTCATCTCGATCGTGGCCGGCCTCCTCAGGGCGACCGCCGGCGAGGTGCGGGTGCTCGGCCGAGACGCCGTGCGGGACTACGGGTTTGCGCGGCGCGCCATCGGCCTCGTGCCACAGGAGATCAACTTCGACCCGTTCTTCACGGTGGAGGAGGCGCTGCGCATCCAGGCCGGCTACTTCGACGTGCGGCTCTCCGAGGAGCGGCTCACCGAGCTCCTCGACGCCCTCGACCTGGGCGCCAAGCGCAAGACGAACAGCCGCGCGCTCTCCGGCGGGATGAAGCGCCGGCTCCTCATCGGCAAGGCGCTCGTGCACGATCCGAAGATCCTCTTCCTCGACGAGCCCACCGCCGGGGTGGACGTGGAGCTCCGCCGCTCGCTCTGGCGGTACGTCCGGACGCTGCGCGACCGGGGCACGACCATCGTCCTCACGACGCACTATCTCGAGGAGGCGGAGGCCCTGGCGGATCGGGTGGGGGTCATCGACCACGGGAGGCTGCTCGTGGTGGAGGAGAAGGAGTCGCTCCTCCGGCGCCACGGGGGCGGGTCGCTCGAGGAGGTCTTCCTGCGCCTCGTGGCCGGCGCGCGCGAGGGCACGGCGTGATCTCGTACGGGCTGTGGACGCTCTTCGTGAAGGAGGTGCGGCGCTTCCTGCGCGTGCCGGGGCAGACGCTCCTCTCTCCGGTGGTGACGACCGTCCTCTACTTCGTCGTGTTCGGGTGGTCGCTGGGCGGACGCCTCGCGAGCGTGGAGGGCGTGCCCTACGCGCGCTTCATCGTGCCCGGCCTCGTGGCGCTCGGCGTGGTCTCGAACGCGTACTCGAACACGGCGTCGTCCATGTTCGTGATGAAGCTCCAGGGCACCATCGTGGACCTGCTCGTCTCGCCGCTCACCCACGGGCAGATCCTGGTGGGCTTCCTCGGCGCGGCCGTGCTGCGCGGGCTCCTCGTGGGAGCGGTGATGTGGCTCGTGGCCGGGTCGTTCGAGGGCTTCGGCCTCGCCCATCCGCTCGTGGCGCTCGCGCTCGTGGTGCTCGCCGCGGTGCTCTTCGGCGCGCTCGGCCTCGTCACGGCGATCTGGGCGTCGACGTTCGAGCAGGTGAACTTCTTCCCGACGTTCTTCATCACGCCGCTCACCTTCCTCGGCGGCGTCTTCTACTCGGTGGAGATGCTGCCGCCGGGCCTGCGGCGCTTCACGCTCGCGAACCCGATCTTCTACATGGTGGACGGCGTGCGCTTCGGGATGCTCGGCATCTCGGACGCGTCGCCCTGGGCCGGGGCGGCGCTCCTCGCGGCGCTCGCCGCCGGGGCGGTGGGCGCCGCGTACGCGATGCTGCGCTCGGGCTACAAGCTGCGCGGGTGAGGTCCGCTACTGGTAGCGAGCGAGGCCCTGGGCCGTCAGCACCACGCGCTCGCCCGGGTTGAACGGCAGGTAGCCCTGGTACACGAAGCGCTCCAGCGCGCCGTCGTCGAACCGGACGAAGACCTCGTAGAAGCGCTGCTCGCCCTGGCCCTGGCTCGCGGCCGAGCCGACCATGGCGCCGCCGACGGCGCCCGCGACCGTGGCGCCGGGGTGGCCGCCGCTCCAGGCGTTCCCGAGGAGGCCGCCGATGATGGCGCCGGCCACGGCGCCGCCGGCCGGATCGCCCTGCTGGTGCTGGACGGTCTCGCGGACCGTCTCGACCTTGCCGTAGCGGGCCCAGCCCTGGCCGTAGTAGCCCTGGTCGCCGTACCCCTCGCCCCAGGTGCGGCTCGTGGTGGTCGTCGCGACGCACGCCGAGAGGAGCAAGGCGGGGAGGGTGAGTGTGAGAGCGCGAGACATGGGCAAACCTCCGTAGGGCACGAGCGGGTGCGCCGCCGGGCCAACCGGGGTAACTGCATGTCGCGGACCACCGGTGCCAGCGTATAATGCCATGTAATTGCTAGTAAAACAATGCCGCAGTGGCTTCGGAAAGGCGTGGCCCCGGCTCACGCCCGTGCCGCACGGGGCCATCGCGGGCGGGAAGGTCTGGTAAGGTCGACACTTTCTCGGGAAGGAGAGGCGTTTCGCCGTGATCCGCTACGAAGACATCGGCCGCCAGGTCCGCGAGGCCGAGTACGCGGTCCGCGGGCCCATCGTGGCGCGCGCGCAGGAGCTGGAGCGCCAGGGCCGCAAGGTCATCTACTGCAACATCGGGAACCCGCAGTCGCTCGGGCAGAAGCCCATCACCTGGGTGCGCCAGGTGATCGCGCTCGTCGAGTACCCCGAGCTCATCGAGCGGGCGCCCGCCGGGACGTTCCCCGAGGACGTCGTCGCCACGGCGCGGCACATCCTCGCGAGCTCGTACGGCCCCGGCGCCTACACGGAGAGCAAGGGGTACCGCTTCGTCCGCGAGGCCGTGGCCGAGTACATCCACGCCCGCGACGGCATCTCCTCCGATCCGGAGGCGATCTTCCTCACGGACGGCGCGTCGAAGGGCGTCCAGGCGGCGCTGCGCCTCCTCATCGCGGGCGAGCGCGACGGGATCATGATCCCGATCCCGCAGTACCCGCTCTACTCCGCCACCATCACGCTCTACGGCGGCGCCCTCGTGCCCTACCACCTCCTCGAGAACGCGCAGTGGAAGCTCTCGCGCGAGGTGCTCGAGAAGGCCTACGAGGCGGCGCGGGCGCGCGACATCCGGCCGCGCGCCGTCTGCGTCATCAACCCGGGGAACCCCACCGGCGGCGTCCTCGACGAGCGGAACGTGGAGATGGTGATCGACTTCGCCCGGGAGCGCGGCCTGTCGGTGCTCGCGGACGAGGTCTACCAGGCCAACGTCTGGCTCGCGGGAGACCGCTTCGTCTCGTTCGCGAGCGTGCTCGAGAGGAAGAAGGTGCGGGACGTCTCGCTCTTCAGCTTCCACTCCGTGTCGAAGGGCTTCCTCGGCGAGTGCGGCCACCGGGGCGGATACCTCGAGTGCCGGAACGTGCCCGGGCCCGTCCTCGACGAGATCACGAAGCTCCAGTCGATCTCGCTGTGCGCGAACTCGGTGGGGCAGCTCGCGACCTACCTCCTCGTCCGGCCGCCGCGGCGCGGCGAGCCTTCCTTTCCGCTCTACGAGAAGGAGCGGAGCGAGGTGCTGGAGACGCTCCGCACGAAGGCCCAGATCGTGGAGCGGGGCCTCAACGCCGTGCCGGGCATCCAGTGCAACCGCGTGGCGGGCGCCATGTACGCGTTCCCGAAGATCCAGCTCCCGCCGGGCGTCACCGACGACGACTACTGCCTCGCGCTCCTCGAGGAGACCGGCATCTGCGTCGTGCCGGGCTCGGGCTTCGGCCAGGATCCGGGGACCGCGCACTTCCGCACCACGATCCTGCCTCCCATGAGCGAGATCGAGGCGGTGGTGAAGCGCATCGCCGAGTTCCACGTCGCCTTCACGAGGCGGAAGGGCGCGTAGCTCCCCGCCCGCGGCCGCATGCTGCCCTGGCAGATCGTGGATCGCGCCGCCGCCCCCGGCGGCGCGGAGTGGACGCTCGGGCGCCGGGGCGAGGAGTGGGTGGTGCGCGCGGGCGGGCAGGTCCTCATGTCCTCGCGCCAGCACGGGTCGGAGGAGGCGCTCGCCGCGCTCGCGCTCGCGAGGGTGGCGCGGCCGCGGACGGTGCTCCTGGGCGGGCTCGGCCTCGGGTTCACCCTGCGCGCCGCGCTGGATCGCCTCCCCGCCGACGGGCGGGTGATCGTGGCGGAGCTCGTCCCCGCCCTCGCCGCCTGGAACCGCGAGCACGTGGGCCACCTCGCCGGCAGGCCCCTCGACGATCCGCGCACGCGCCTCCAGCACGGCGACGTGCTCGCCCGCATCGCCGAGGCGAAGGGCGCCTTCGACGCCATCCTGCTCGACGTGGACAACGGCCCCTCCGCCCTCTCCGACCGCCGCAACGCCCGGCTCTACGGCGACGAGGGCGTGCGCGCCTGCCGCGACGCGCTCCGCGCCGGCGGGGCGCTGGCGGTCTGGTCCGCCGGACCGGACGAGCGCTTCCGCGCGCGGCTCGAGAAGGCGGGCCTCGAGACGGAGGTCCACGCCGTGCCGGCCCGGGGCGGGACCTCGCGCGGCGCGCGGCATGCCGTGTTCGTCGGACGGAAGCCCGGGGGCCACCGCGCGCGCTGAGCCCGGCGGACGCATGCGCCGCTCCGGGACCGGCGCCGAGGCTCGCGTGCAACGGGGCGCGACACAGGCTATGTTGTGCCGCCTCGCGCTTCACCTTTCCCCCAGCGGTGCTCGCCTGCTTCCCCGGCGCCCCGTCCCGAAGGAGCGTCCGGATGCAGCAGAAGTCGTTCACCGATCTAGGCCTGTCCGAGAAATCCCTCCACGCGCTCGCGCGCGCCGGCTTCGAGCAGCCGACGCCCATCCAGGCGCAGGCGATCCCGCCGGCGCTCGCCGGGAAGGACGTCATCGGCACCGCCGCCACCGGCACCGGCAAGACCGCGGCGTTCCTCCTGCCCATGCTGGAGCGGCTGGAAGGGAAGGTCGGCACGCGCGCGCTCGTCCTCGCGCCGACGCGCGAGCTGGCCGTCCAGATCGGCGAGGAGCTCGAGCGCTTCGGGCGCGGGCGCCACGTGCGCGGCGCGGTCGTCATCGGCGGCGTGGGCATGGGCCAGCAGACGGCCGCCTTCCGCGAGCGGCGCGAGATCGTCGTCGCGACGCCGGGCAGGCTCGTCGATCACCTCCAGGGGGGCACGGCGCGGCTCGACGGGATCGAGATCCTCGTCCTCGACGAGGCCGACCGCATGCTCGACATGGGGTTCAAGCCCCAGCTCGACCGGATCCTGGCGCGGCTGCCGAAGGCGAGGCAGACCCTCCTCTTCTCCGCGACCATGGGCGCGGAGGTGTCGGACTTCGCGCGCCGGCACCTCCGGGATCCGGCGAGGGTGGAGGTGACCCGGAGCGGCACCACCGCGGAGCGCGCCGTGCAGCACGTGTTCCTCGCGACGCAGGAGGAGAAGCTGCCGCTCCTCCTGGCCCTCCTCGACGCGGACGGGCTCTCCACGCTCGTCTTCACGCGGACGAAGCGGCGCGCGGACAAGGTCTGGAAGGCGGTCCACCGCGCCGGCCACAAGGTGGCTCGCATCCACGCCGACCGATCGCAGGGCCAGCGGAGGATGGCGCTCGACGGCTTCAAGGACGGCACGTATCGCGTGCTCGTCGCGACGGACATCGCCGCCCGGGGCCTCGACGTCGCCGAGATCGGCCACGTCGTGAACTTCGACCTGCCGCACGTCCCGGAGGACTACGTGCACCGCGTCGGGCGGACGGCCCGCGCCGCCGCGAGCGGCCGCGCCTCGAGCTTCGCGTCGCCCGAGGAGCGCGACCTCCTGAGCGGGATCGAGCGGCTGACGCGGGTGGAGCTCCCGCGCGCCGACGTGCCGCGCGGATCCTCCGCGTTCACGGCCGAGCTGGAGCGCGCCCGCGCGGCGCGGGCGAACGCAGAGCCGCCGCAGCGGCAC
>DATDDC010000262.1:0-7279 GCA_036523995.1 Anaeromyxobacter sp. | reverse complement strand
GATTCGCGCCGGCACGCCCTTCGCTCTCCGGGCCTCGGACCCGTTCCGGGAGGCCCACGTGCTCGCGTCCCTTCTGCTCCTCGCCGTCGCGGCGACCCCCACCTCGGGGTCGGCGAATCCCCCGCTCGGCGCCAGGGCGCCTTCCCTCTCCGCGGACGAGCGCGTCCTCACGCCGGAGGGGATCCGCTTTCGCCTGCCGCCCGGGCTCCTCTACGCGACCGGGGTGGCGAAGGGCCGGAGGGCGTGGATCGCGTCGGACGCGGACGACACGACCGCCGTGGTGGTCGACGCGCTCCTCTCCGACGCCAGGCTTTCGTGCCGAGACGAGGTGGAAGGCGTCGAGCTCGAGGCCTTCACGACGGCCGGCGGGCTCCGCGCATGCATCGGCAGCGCGTACCGGGACGACCCGCCCCGCGTCTTCGGCGTGGCGCTCGTGAAGCGCGAGAGGATGCTCGTGACGGTGACCGCCATCGCGCCGGATGAGGCGGCCGAGGATCTGGTCAGGTTCGTCGCGGACTCGGTCCGGATCGGTCCCGACGCGCCCGGGAGGGCCCGGGCGACCGGGCGCGCCGGGCCTCCGCGGGTCGACCCGAGGCTCGCCGGCTGCTTCCGACGCGAGTATCCGGTCCGCGGCGCGCCCGGCGTCACCATGTCGTTCGAGCGGTGCTTCGAGGACGACTTCACCTTCACGCAGGTGTCCGGAGCGAAGGGCTTCGGCCTCGCCTCGACGCCCACCGAGAGAGCGGTCACCTGGGGCTACGCGGGGGGCAACCTCCACCTCGACTTCGACGACGAATCCTCGGAGGGCGACGACGCGGCGTTCGACGAGGCGGACCTGATCCTCGACGGCGCCCGCTGGCGCCGCCTCTAGCCTCGTCCGCGAGGGCTCACTCCCCCTCGCCCAGGATCCGGTACAGGGTCTTCCGATCGATGCCGAGCTGCTCCGCCGCGCGCGTCTTGTTGCCGCCGCACTCCGAGAGCACGAGGGCGACGTAGCGGCGCGAGAGCTCGTCGAGGGTGGGGCGGAGCCCGGGCGGCAGCGGCAGGCCCTTCGCCGGCTCCGGCGCCGCATGGCGCAGGCGGTCGGGGAGGTCGACCGGCACGACGACGCCCGAGGGGTTCAAGGCCAGGGCGCGGGCGATGACGTTCTCGAGCTCGCGGACGTTCCCGGGCCAGTCGTAGGCCTGCAGGAGCTCGCGGGCCGCCGGGGAGATGGTGGCCCCCTCGCCGCGCCCGTGCTTCGCGGCGAAGTGCTCGGCGAGGAGCGGCACGTCCTCGCGCCGCTCGCGCAGGGGCGGGATGCGCAGCGTCACCACGTTGAGCCGGTAGAAGAGGTCCTCGCGGAACCGCCCGGCCTGCACCGCGGCATCGAGGTCCTTGTTCGTGGCCGCGACCACCCGCACGTCCACGGGGATGGCCTCGTTCGCGCCGACGCGGCGGATGGTGCCCTCCTGCAGCGCGCGCAGGAGGCGCGCCTGGAGGCCCGGCCCCACGTCGCCGATCTCGTCGAGGAAGAGGGTGCCGCGGTCCGCCTCCTCGAAGAGGCCGCGCCGCGCGGTCTGCGCGCCGGTGAACGCGCCCCGCACGTGGCCGAAGAGCTCGGACTCGAGCACGCCCTCCGCGATGGCCCCGCAGTCCACCGGCACGAACGGCTCGGCCGAGCGCGGCGAGGCCGCGTGGATGGCCCGGGCCACGAGCTCCTTCCCCGTCCCCGACTCGCCCAGGATGAGGACGGTCGCGTCGCTCGCCGCGACCCGGGCCGCGATCTTGAAGACCTGGAGCATCGCCTCGCTCCGGCCCACGGCGTTCTCGAGCCGGTACTTGTCCCGGAGCTGGCGGCGCAGCGCCTGGTTCTCGGTGGCGAGGTTCCGCTGATCGAGCGCGCGGGAGACGGTGAGCGCCACGGCGTCCACGTCGTACGGCTTCGAGACGTAGTCGAAGGCGCCGCGCCGGATGGCCTCCACCGCGCCGTCCACGTTGCCGAAGGCCGTGACCAGGATGACGGGCGTGTCGGGAGCGTCCTTGCGGAAGGCCTCCGTGACCTCGAGGCCGCCCACCTCGGCCATGCGGATGTCCGAGACCACGAGGTCCGGCGGCCCGTCCGAGGCGAGCTTCTCGAGCGCCTCGCGGCCGTCGGCCAGCGTCGCCACCGACCAGCCGCGCTTGGTGAGCACGCGCGCGAGGAGCTCGCGGCTCGAGGCGTCGTCGTCGATGACCCAGATCCGGGCGGACATCGATTCACCCGGTGGCGCGCCAGGCGGGCGCCGGCACGACGAAGGTGAAGGTGGACCCCTTTCCCGGCTCGCTCTCCACGTCGATGCGCCCCTTCAGCGCCACCGCGATCTCGCGGCAGATGGCGAGGCCGAGCCCGGTCCCGCGGCCGGGCGGCTTCGTCGAGTAGAACGGCTCGAAGATGCGACGCCGCTCCTCCGGGGCGATGCCCTCCCCGGTGTCGGCGACTGCGAGCGCGAGCTGGGCGCCCCGCCGCTCCGCGCGCACGGTGAGGTTCCCGCCCTGGGGCATGGCGTCGACGGCGTTGGAGATGAAGTTCGTGAGCACGTGGCGGACGAGGCCGGGATCGGTGACGGCCCGCCCCACGTCGCCGGACACGGCGCTGCGCACGGAGATCCGCGCCCTCGCCTCCGCCGAGAGCGACAGCGAGAGCGCCTCGTCCAGGAGCGCCGCCACGTCGACCGGCTCCGGCGCCGGGGTGAGCGCCCGCGCCGAGTCGAGGAAGCGCCGGATGATGGCCGTCATCCGCTTCACCTCGCCCTCGAGCGCGCCGAGCTCCTCGCGGAGCGGCGGCGGGCAGGCCGGATCGCGGGTGAGGAGCTGCACCCGCCCGCTCATGGCGTTGAGCGGGTTCCCCAGCTCGTGCGCGATCGTTCCGGAGAGCTGCCCCAGCGCGGCGAGCCGCTCCTTCGCCGTGAGGTCGCGCCGCGCCGCCACGAGGAGGTCGTTCAGCTCGGCCAGGGCGCGGTTCTTCGCGGCGAGGTCGGCGGTGGCGTCGTCGATGCGCGACTGCAGCTCGGCGTTGAAGTTCTTGATGCGGGCGAGCATCGCCTCGAGGCCGCGGGCCACCACGCCGATCTCGTCGGTGCGGTCCGCGCCCGGCACGGGCGGGGCGGCGAGGGTCCCCGACTCGACGCGGCCCATCACCTCCGCGAGACGGGAGAGCGGCCGCGCCAGCATGGGGCCGAGCACGGTCGTGAGGAGCAGCGCCAGGACGACCGTCGCGGCCGTGGTCACCCACAGGAAGACGCCGCGCTCCCGCTCGGAGATCTGCTTCGCGTACGAGACGTCGGCCTCGAGGTGGAGGAGCCCGATCTGCCGCCTCGCGGCGTCGCGCACCGCCACCTCGGCCGTGGCGACCCGCACGCCCTCCGGCTGATCGCTCGTGGAGACGCCCTGCGGGACGGGCAGGGCGCCTTCCCGCGAGTCGAGCGTGACGTCGAGGCCGCCCGGGCCGAAGACGATCCGCGTCACCTCGAGCTTCGAGCGGGGCCCGCGGGCGAGCAGGAGCTCGGCCGTCTTCACGCCGCGGTGGAGCGGCATGGTGGCGGCGAGGCGGTCGGCGATGGCGTCCTGATCGAGCGTCTGCGCCGCGCCGTGCGCGAGGTCCAGGTCCGCCACGATCGAGCGCGCCACCTCGATGGTGCGCTCGCGGACGACCTCCTCGACCGCCTGCCGGGCCGTCGAGACGCCGAGCGTCGCGGCGACCGTCATGGTGGCGACGAGGATGGCGCCGAAGAGCAGGGTGATCTGTACGCGCAGCGACACGAAAGGAGCCCCGGGGGCCGAGATAAGAAGGGCCGGCTGCTCTCGCAGCCGGCCCGACTCTGTCAGCCTTTGCGGCGACCTGGCTACTTCATCTTGTCGGCGGCGGCCTTGTCGTCCTTCTTCTCGCCCTTCTTGTGCTTCTTGGCGGCCTTCTTCTCCGTCTTGGCCTTGCCCTCCTTCGCGGGGGCGGCGGCGGCGGGCTTGTCGCCGGCCGGGGCGGCAGCGGGCTCCGCCGCGAGGGCGGCGGACGAGAGGAACGCAACGGCGAGCAGCGAGGCGAGGGTCTTCATGTGTTCTCTCCAGGGGTTTGCGCCCCGCTTCGGGGGCTTCGTCCGCCGCACATGCGGGGACGCCGGCTCCCGGACAAAGCACTCCGCGTGCCCGCGGCTCGATTGCCGGAAAACATCCTGGATTCAGCGGTGGAGACCACACCCCCCTTCCGGGCACGGGGCATTAAGGGACAGGTGGACACACCTCGCGGGGCGGATCGCCACGCCTCGCAGGGACCTCAGCTCCGGTAGTCCGCGTTCTCGGTCACGTACTCGTGGGTGAGGTCCGCCCCCAGCACGGCGCAGGACGCCTCTCCCATGGCGAGGGCGATCTCCACCTCCACGCGCCGCTCGTGCGGCGGGTGGTCGACGGGCGGCCGGAACGTGAGGCCGTCCGCCGCCGGCGCGCTCGCGTACAGCTCGGCCGATCTCATGTGGCGGACGAGCCTCGCCTCCTTCTCCGGATCGAGCCGCATCGCGCCGCCCTCGAGCACGACCTCGCCTCCCACCGTCATGACGACGCGGGCGGGATCGAGCGGGAGACCGAGCGCGCCGGCGTGCTTTCCCGCGGCGCACAGGAGCCGGCCCACGTTGGGATCGTTCCCCGCCACCGCCGCCTTGAGGAGCGGCGAGTTCACCACGGCCTTGGCGAGGCCGCGGGCCTCGTCGAAGGTGCGGGCGCCGGTCACCGTCACGCGCATCACGTGGTGCACGCCCTCGCCGTTCCGCACCACGTCCTCGGCGAGCTCGCGGCACACGCGCGCGAGCGCCTCCGCGAAGGCGCCCGCGGCCGGAGCGCCTCGCCTGCGCGACGAGGCGAGCACGACCGTGTCGGAGGTCGAGGTGTCCGAGTCCACCGAGATGCAGTTGAACGAGGCCTCCACCGCCTCGTCGAGGGCGGCGCGAAGCTCGGCGCGCGGCACCTCCACGTCGGTGAGGAGGTAGACGAGCATGGTGGCGAGGTTCGGCTCGATCATCCCCGCGCCCTTGGCGATGCCGACGAGGGACCCCTCCCCCACCGGCGCCCGGCGCACCTTGGGATAGAGGTCGGTCGTCACGATGGCCTCGGCGGCGGGCAGGACCGAGCGCGCCTGGAGCGCCCGGGCGGCGTCGGGGAGCGCGGCGAGCATCGCATCCACCGGCAGGCGCCAGCCGATGACGCCCGTGGACGAGGGCAGCACCTCGCCAGGCGCGAGGCCGAGGAGCCGGGCCGCCTCCGCGCACACGCGCTCCGCCGCCTCCACGCCGCCCGGCGCGCAGACGTTCGAGACCTTGTTGTTCACCACGATGGCGCCGAGCGCGGGCGCCTCGAGCCTCCGCCGGCCCACGATCACCGGGGCGCCGGGGAAGGCGTTCCGGGTGAACTTGGCCGCGAAGGCGGTCGTGGGCCGGTCGAGGGCGATGAGGGCGAGGCGCATGCGCGCCGGCTTCGGCACCTCCATCGGGACGAACTCGAGGGCGGCGGTCCCCACCCGGAAGCCCTCGGGCAGCGCGGCCTGCGACTCGAGCCAGGCCCGGTGCTCGGCCCGGTTCGCGAAGGTGAGCGAGGCGCCCGGCATGCCGCTCCTCTTATCAGGGAATGGTCTACGATGGACGGGCGTGTCCACGGTCAACCCGCTCGCCCACGAGATCTCCGCCAAGATCGTCTATTACGGCCCCGGCCTCTCCGGGAAGACCACGAGCCTCAAGCAGGTCCACGCCGGCGTGCGGCCGGAGGCGCGCGGCCAGCTCATCAGCCTCTCCACCGAGGGCGACCGGACGCTCTTCTTCGACTTCCTGCCCTTGCAGATCCAGCAGGTCCACGGCCTCACGCTCCGGCTCCAGCTCTACACGGTGCCCGGCCAGGTCTTCTACGACGCGACCCGCAAGCTCGTCCTGAACGGCGCGGACGGCGTGGTGTTCGTGGCCGACTCGCAGGAGGCGGCGCGGGACTCGAACGCGGAGTCGATGTCGAACCTCGAGACGAACCTCGCCGAGCTCGGCATCGAGCTCGAGCACTTCCCTCTCGTGCTCCAGTACAACAAGCGGGACCTCGCGAGCGCGATGCCGGTGGCGGATCTGCGCAAGGAGCTCAACCCCCTCGGCGCGCCCGAGTTCGAGACCGTGGCGAGCCGGGGCGAGGGCATCCTCCCCGCGCTGCTCGGCATCACGCGGCTCGTGGTGACGGAGCTGAAGGCCCGCCAGCCGCACCGCCCGGCGGCGGCGCGCCCCATGGTGCTCTCCGGCGGCGGCTCGGAGCTCGCCTCGCGGATCTCGGCGGCGGCCGACGGGGAGGCCCCCTCGCCCTCGGCCGTCGACCGCGGCCGGCTCGTCGGCGTCTCGTTCGCGCGGCTCTTCCCGGGCAAGGGCGCCGGCATCGCCGAGACCGAGCACGCCATCGCCGAGCGCACCTACGGGGTGGCCGTGCGCACCGCGGCGCAGGCGGTGGCGGACCTCCTCGAGGCGCTCCCCGCCGACGAGAGCCGCGCCGCCTCGCGCGCCGCGCTCCTCGGGCTCGACGGCCGGGAGTTCCTGCGCCTCGGGCGGCTCGCGCAGAAGCCGGACGCGGCGGTGACGGAGCAGGATGCGCTCTTCGCGCTGTACGTGCTCGTCGCGGCGAGCGTGAAGGCGGAGGGGATCTGATCTTTCCGGGGGGACACTCGGGCTTCGCCCTCGCGCCCCCCCGGTCCCCCCGCTCGCTCGAGATCCGTACCCGCGGCGCAGCCGCGCTCATCGTTGGGGGCCCCCTGGGGGGCCGGGGCAGCCTCATCCGGCTGCCCCTGCGCTCGCCATGGGCTCATCGCTCCACCAGGTCCACGAGCCCGAGCCGCAGGAGCTTGCGCAGCGCCTTCAGCGTCTCGACCTCCCGGAGCGGGCACGCCAGCGCGATGCTGGCCACGTCCCAGCGGCCGTTCACGCGGCTCGCCACCTCGCGCTCGATGGTGCCGAGCCGGCGTCCCGCGCGCGTCTCGAGCGAGGCCGCCCCGCCGAGCAGGATGGGGACCGCGACCGGCGACAGCTCCTCGTAGAGCGCGGCGACGTGCTCGCGCTCGGCCTCGCGGAGGAGCGCGCGGACCCGCCGATCGGACGGATCGGCGGCGAGCAGGCTCTTGAACACGATGGCCGCCTCGTCGAACTGCCGCTCGACGACGAGGGCCTGGGCCTGATCCACGAGGCGGGACACCGGATCGGCGTGGGGCGCGACGCCCTCGACGTGCGCGAGCCCCAGCTCCCGGAGCGCCTCGATGCGG
>DATDDC010000261.1:0-5240 GCA_036523995.1 Anaeromyxobacter sp. | reverse complement strand
TCGAACGTCTTCCTCTGCGAGGACGGGCGCGTGAAGCTGCTCGACTTCGGCATGGCCCGGGCCTTCGGGCGGAGGCGCGTCTCGGGCGGAACCCCGGCGTACATGGCGCCCGAGCAGTGGCGCGAGGCCCCCGAGGACGAGCGGACGGACGTGTACGCGCTCGGGGTGATGCTCTTCGAGATGCTGACGGGCGAGCTTCCCTTTCCCGAGGACGACCACGGAAAGGGGACCCTCTCGTCCCGGCCGGCGCCGAGCCTCGAGGTCCCGGAATCGAGCGCCCTCGGTGCCCTCGTCGCCCGCATGCTGGAGAAGGACCCCACGGCCCGCCCGCGGGACGGCGCCGAGGTGCTCGCGGCGCTCTCGCCGATCGAGGCCGAGCTCCGCGGGCCGGAGAGCAGGGAGCGCCGGCCGGAGCATCGCCCGCCCCGCATCCGGCGGCGGGCCCGCGCGCCGCTGCTCCTCGGGGCCTTGCTCCTCGCCGCGATCGCCGCGGGCGCGATCCTCTGGGCGAAGCAGCCGTCGACGGGCAGGGGCCCGGCCCGGGTGCACGCCATCGTGGTGCTCCCCTTCGCGAACCTGAGCGACAGCGCGGAGAACGAGTACTTCAGCGACGGACTGACGGACGAGATCCGCCAGGTCCTCACGAGGCTCCGGGAGCTCCGGGTCGCCGCCCGGACGTCCTCCGTCTACTTCAAGGGAAAGACGGTGGAGCTCGGCGAGGTGGCGCGGCGGCTCGGGGTGGACGCGGTGCTGGAGGGCAGCGTCCGCCGGGACCGGGATCGCGTGCGCATCGCCGCGGAGCTCGTGGACGCGCGCTCGGGGTTTCACATCTGGTCGCAGACCTACGATCGGACGCTCGAGGACGTCTTCTCCATCCAGCAGGACATCGCCCGCCAGGTGGTGGGCGGGCTCGAGATCGTCCTCACGCGCGCCTCCGAGGACGAGCTCCGCAAGCCGCGCGCGGCGAGCGTCCCTGCCTACGACCTCTACCTCCGCGGGCGCGCCCAGCTGCGCCTGCCGCGGACGGCGGCGAACCTCGACCGCGCCACGGCGCTGCTCGAGCAGGCGCTGGCCGCCGACCCGGGGCTGGCCCAGGCCCACGCCGGCCTGTGCGAGGCCTGGCTCGCACGCTACGAGCTGGCCCGCGCCGCCGAGAGCTTCGAGCAGGCGGAGAGCGCGTGCGGGCGGGCGCTGGCGCGGGATCCCGAGGCGGGGGAGGTGCGCCTCGCGCTCGGGAACCTGCTTCTCCTCTCCGGACGCTACGCGCAGGCGGAGGAGAACTTCCGGCGCGCGGAGGCGCTGCCGAGCGCACAGATCGACGCGCTGCTCGGGCTCGCGCGCACCTACCTGTCGGAGCGGCGGACCGCGGAGGCGGAGAGGACCTTCGATCGCGCGGCGCGGCTCGATCCGGGCTACGGGCGCGTGCACCTCTACAAGGGGAACTTCCTGCTCCAGAGCGGCCGCTACGCCGAGGCGGCGCAGAGCTACGCCGAGGAGATCGCCCGCTGGCCGGAGGATCCGAAGGCACACAACAACCTCGGGACGGCGTACTACGCCGCGGGCGACCTCGAGAAGGCGGCGCAGGCGTGGAAGGCGTCGCTCCAGCTCTCGACGACGCCCAGCGCCTACTCCAACGTCGGGACGAGCTCCTTCTACCTGGGGCGCCTCGCCGAGGCGGCGGCGATGTACGAGCGCGCGGTGGAGCTCGCCCCGAAGGACCACCGGAACTGGGGGAACCTGGGGGACGCCTACGCCTCCGCCCCGGGGGGCGCGGCGAAGGCGCGCGCGGCGTACGAGAAGGCGATCGAGCTCTGCACCGAGCGGCTCCGCGTGAACGCGTCGGACGCGAGCGCCATCGCGGAGCTCGCGCACTACCACGCCAGCCTGGGCCACGCGAAGGAGGCCCGGCAGCTCGTGGCACGGGCGCTGAAGGTTGACCCGGACAGCGCGTACGTGCACTACAATGCCGCCCTCGTGAACGCGCGCCTCGACGATCCGAACGCGGCGCTCGACGAGATCGAGCGCGCGGTCGCGCTCGGCCGCCAGCGGCAGCTGCTGGCGCGGGATCCGGGCCTCGAGCCCATCCGCGATCGCCCGCGGTTCCAGGCGCTCGCGTCGCCACCCGCGAAGTGATTCACCTCGATGGACCGCGCGACAGGAGGGGCACGATGACGATGCGAGTGCAGGTACGGGGACGCACGGCGGGGCGGCTCGGGACGGCGCTGGCGGCGATCGGCTTGCTCGCCGGAGGCGCAGCCTGCGCTGGGGCGCCGGTGAGGCCGAAGAACTTTCCGGCCGATCACACGGTGAACATCGTCTTCACGGGCGGCTGCCCGCAGAAGGCGGTCCCGCTGGGGAACGTCTGCAGCGACAGGATGCCCCAGTGCATCCGCGTGAAGTACGGCGAGCAGGTGCTCGTCCAGGCGACGACGCCGGAGGGAAAGCCGACGGACGACAAGCTCGCGGTCCAGGTCGACCCGTTCCAGGGGCCGCCCTACCAGAGCGTCGGGTTCGTGCTGCTCCGGGTCAAGATGGACGCGAAGGCGGGCACGATCAAGACGTTCCCGTACAACGTGCAATCGGGGACGTGCCCGCCGCTCGACCCCGACTTCCAGGTCGACTGGTAGCCGGGGACGGCGTCACGCCGGCAGCGGCGCGGGCGTGGGTGGCACCGGCACGATCGCCGGCGACACGACCAGCTTGAGCTTGGAGCCGTCCGGCTCGACCTCGACCAGGACGACCCCGCCCGCGTGCAGCTCGCCGAACAGGATCTTCTCGGCGAGCGGCTTCTTGACCTCGTTCTGGATGAGCCGCGCCATGGGGCGCGCGCCCATCTTGCGGTCGAAGCCGTGCTCGGCGAGCCAGGCGCGCCCGGCGGGGGTGAGCTCGATCTGCACCTTCTTCTCGGCGAGCTGGCTCTCCAGCTCGCGGACGAGCTTGTCCACCACCTTGGCGATGACCTCCGGGGGCAGGGACTCGAACGAGACCCAGGCGTCGAGGCGGTTGCGGAACTCGGGGCTGAAGGTGCGCTCGATGGCGTTCCGGGCGTTGCCGGGCTCCGACATGTCCGAGCCGAAGCCCACGCGCCGGGCGGAGAGCTCCTGCGCCCCGGCGTTCGTCGTCATGATGAGGATGACGTGGCGGAAGTCGGCCTTGCGCCCGTTGTTGTCGGTCAGCGTGGCGTGGTCCATCACCTGGAGCAGGAGGTTGAAGATGTCCGGGTGAGCCTTCTCGATCTCGTCGAGGAGGAGGACCGCGTAGGGCGTCTTGCGGATGGCGTCGGTGAGGAGCCCGCCCTGATCGAACCCGACGTAGCCGGGGGGCGCGCCGATGAGCCGCGAGACGGTGTGCTTCTCCTGGTACTCCGTCATGTCGAAGCGGAGGAACTCGACGCCCAGGATGCGGGCGAGCTGCTTTGCGAGCTCGGTCTTGCCGACGCCGGTGGGCCCGGAGAAGAGGAAGTTCCCGATGGGCTTCTCGGGCGCGGCCAGGCCGGAGCGCGAGAGCTTGATGGCGGAGACGATGGCCTCGACGGCCTGGTTCTGGCCGTAGATGACCCTCTTCAGCTCGGGCTCGAGGTTCTTGAGCGCCGCCTCGTCGTCGGCGGAGACGGTGCGCTCGGGGATCTTGGCGATCTTCGCCACCACCCGCTCGATGTCTCGCCCGGTGATGCGGTGCCGCCGGGTCGACTCGGAGCGCATGCGGTCGCGCGCGCCCGCCTCGTCGAGGACGTCGATGGCCTTGTCCGGGAGCATCCGGTCGTTGATGTGCTTCGCCGAGAGCTCGGCGGCGGCGCGGATCGCCTTGGGCGTGTACACGACGCCGTGGTGGTCCTCGTAGGCCTTCTTGAGGCCGCGCAGGATCTTGACGGTGTCCTCGACCGAGGGCTCGTGGATCTCGATCTTCTGGAACCGGCGCGCCAGCGCGTGGTCGCGCTCGAAGGTCTGCTTGTAGTCCTGGAAGGTCGTCGAGCCGATGCAGCGGAGCTCGCCCGAGGCGAGGCCGGGCTTGAGGAGGTTCGACGCGTCCATGGACGAGCCGGTGGTGGCGCCGGCGCCGACGATGGTGTGGATCTCGTCGATGAAGAGGATGGCGTGCGGCGTCTTCTTCACGCCGGCGATGACGCCCTTGAGGCGCTGCTCGAACTCGCCGCGGAACTTGGTGCCGGCGAGGAGGGCGCCCATGTCGAGCGAGAAGATGGCGGCCTTCTCGAGGACGGCGGGCACCTTCTTCTGGTGGATGCGGAGCGCCAGGCCCTCGACGATGGCGGTCTTCCCCACGCCCGGGTCGCCCACGAGCACGGGGTTGTTCTTCCGGCGGCGGCAGAGCACCTGGATGGTGCGCTCCACCTCGGAGTCCCGGCCGATGAGCGGATCGATGAGCCCGTGCGCCGCCCGTTCCACCAGGTTCACGGTGAAGGTCTTGAAGGGATCCTTCACGGGGCGAGGCGCGCCCTCGTCCCCTCCGTCCTCCTGCGGCTCATCGTCCCCGGAGCCCTCCTTGCCGATGCCGTGCGAGATGTACTGGAGGATGTCCAGGCGGCGGACGCCCTGCTTCTCGAGCAGGTAGACGGCGTGCGAGCCGCGCTCGCGCGTGATGGCCACGAGCACGTCGCCGGCGTTGAGCTCCGTGCGGCCGGAGCCCTGGACGTGCCACGCGGCCCGCTGGAGCACGCGCTGGAAGGCGGCGGTCTGCTCGGGGTCCTGAGCGGCGGACAGGGCCTCGAGCGTCCGGTCGAGGTAGTCCTCGAGCTCCTTCTCCAGCATCTTGAGATCCGCGCCGCAGGCGAGCAGGACCTCGGACGCCACCTTGTCCTTGGTCATCGCGTGGAGCAGGTGCTCGAGCGTCACGTACTCGTGCCGGCGGCGGCGAGCCTCCGCGACCGCGGCCTGCAGGGTCTGCTGTAGCTCCTTCGACACCGTCACCATCGACTACTCCGGCTCCACCGTCGCGAGCAGCGGGTAATCCGACTCGCGCGCGAGCGCCATGGTCTTGTCCGCCTTCGTCTCCGCGATCTCGTACGGATAGATACCCGCGACACCCACCCCGTGCATGTGAACGTGCAGCATGATGCGGTGCGCGGTGTCGGCATCGTGCTCGAACACCACCTGGAGCACCCAGTCTACGAACTCCTGCGTCGTGTAGTCGTCGTTGTGCAGCAGCACCCTGTACAGCGAGGGCCGCTTGGTCTGCTTCTCATGCTTCGTCTTCGGCACGACGACGGCGGTGTCGCCGTCGGG
>DATDDC010000260.1:0-2788 GCA_036523995.1 Anaeromyxobacter sp. | reverse complement strand
CGGGGCCCCGGCGCGCAGCTTGCGGGCATGTCTCGACTCCTCGCGCTCGCTCCCGCCGCCCTGCTCCTCGCCGCCTGCGGACACCTCGACGAGGTGGACATCACCCGGACGGCCTCCGGCACCATCCTCGGCGCGCCCGGCTCGCCGCCGCTCCATTAGTCTTGCCGGGGGGACGCTCGCCCCAAAGTGGCCCGCCGCTCGCAACGCCGAGGGGCATGACGCCGCTGGCGTGGCACATCGACGACGTGCGCGATCGAGCCCGCGCGGCCTTCCTCGGCCTCGCCCTGGGAGACGCGCTCGGCGCCACGGTGGAGTTCATGACCCCCGACGAGATCCGAGCCCGGCACGGGGTCCATCGCGAGATCGTGGGAGGCGGGTGGCTCCACCTCCGGGCCGGCCGCGTGACCGACGACACCGAGATGTCCCTCTGCGTCGCGCGCGCCGTGGACGCGGCGGCCGGATGGGACCTGGGCGGGATCGCGGACCGGTTCGCGGCCTGGCTGCGGTCCGGGCCCGCCGACGTCGGGAGCACCGTCCGCAAGGGGATCCGCCGCTACATGCTCGACGGGTCGCTCGCGGGGCCCGTGAACGAGGGCGACGCGGGGAACGGCGCGGCCATGCGCATGGTGCCGGTGGCGCTCGCCACGCTCGCGGACCGGGCGCTCCTCGAGCGCCTGGCGCTCGAGCAGGGGCGGCTCACGCACAACCACCCGCTCTCGGACGCCGCCTGCGCACACGTCGGCCTTCTCCTCCACCTCGCTTGCCTGGGCCTCTCGAAGGCGCGCCTCCGCCGCGCGTCCGAGGGGCTCGCCGCGCGAGAGCGCGCCTTCCGGCTCGATCGCTACGACGGCCAGGCGAGCGGGTACGTCGTCGACACGCTCCGCACGGTGCTCCACTTCTTCGAGGAGACGAGGGGTTTCGAGGAGTGCCTCGTCGCCGTCGTGAACCAGGGCGGCGACGCCGACACGACGGGCGCCATCGCGGGGGCGATCGCCGGGGCCTACTACGGACCCGGCGAGCTGCCCCGGCGATGGCTGCGCCGCCTCGACCCGGGCGTGCGCGAGGAGGTCGAGCGGCTCTCGGACAGGCTCGTGGCGCTGTCGCCGCTGGGGCGAGGCGCCTCGCCGGCGGGGTTCTAGGCGAGAATCCTGCGCGCGCGGAGCTCCCCGCCCACCACCGCGAGCTCGCGCTCGCCCTTCAGCACCGAGCGCGGGAAGAGGTGGCCGGCGAAGAAGACGCGCGGCAGGCCCACGCGGACCTCGAGGACGACGTCGCCGAACTCCCAGGCGCGCTCCCGGTCGTCGGTGAACGAGCAGAGGTTGTTCATGCGCAGGACCCACTCGCGCTTGCCCAGGGTCTCCACGATCTCGTGCGAGGCGAGGTCGTTCTGGCCGCGCCAGAGCGTGAGCCAGCGCTCGCCCCGGTGCCTGCGCGCGAGCTCGTACTGGGTGAAGGTGTAGACGAGGTCGAGCTGGGCGTCGATCGCGCTCGTCCAGGCGTGGCCGCGCGTGCGGTCAGCGACGTAGCGGGCGTGTGCGGCGCCTCCCGGCGGGCCCAGCGGCTCGCGATGGAACGTGGGCGGGATCCCGAGCCGGCCCTCGACCCAGCCCTTCAGGACGGCGCCCTCGACGGAGGAGGCGTCCATCCCCCAGCCGCGCAGGAAGCGGAGATAGCCGTTCCGGAGGCTGCGGCGCGCCCCGGCGGTCTCCTGCTCCCGCCAGTGGTGGAGCTGGAAGCGCACGTCCATCCAGGCGTCGAAGCGGCGCGCGCGCTCGCCGGGATCCGCGATCCCGTCGAGGAGGTCGAAGAGGAACCGGTTCTCGGCGCGGACGCCCTGGATCTCGATGGGGCGAGGGTCCTCGTCGAATTGACGCGAGGCAATCACCCACGGTGGAAGGTTGCACCGGTTGAACGACGTCGGAAGCACGGCATCCCTGCCCGCGTATCGCGCAGACGCGGCCTCGCGCCTGTCCGGAAATCGGACAGGCGCACATCGGCGTCGCGCCGGCGCCGCGGCGCTCCGGCCGCCCCTGCAAGAGTCGGGGCAGGCGCCGCGCGGTGGCATCGCCGTTGCTCAGCGCAGTCTGCGATGGAATCCCGCCGCGCCGTCCGAGCCCTCGAGGCGCTCCACGAGATCGGGAAGCTCCTCTCGCTCGCGACGGACCTGACGAAGGCGTTCACCTCCGCGCTCCAGGTCCTGTGCTCGCACGCGGGCCTCGAGAACGGGACGGTGTCTCTCTTCGATGCCGTGACGGGCGAGGTGTTCATCGAGGCCGCGCCGGAGATCCCGGACGCGGAGCGGATCCTCGCCCGGATGCGGCCGGGCGAGGGCATCGTGGGGAGGGTGTTCCAGGCGGGCCTGGCGGTGGCCGTCCCCGACCTCGCCGAGGAGCCGGCCTTCCTGAACCTCACCGGAAGCTGGCGCGACCTCCGCGAGGACCGCCGCGCGCTCTACGCCGTGCCGCTCAAGGAGGGCCGCGCCACCCTGGGCGTCCTCACGGCGGAGCGGCGCTGGTCGAAGGGGACGTTCTCGTTCGACGCCGACCTCCGGCTCCTCTCGGTGGCGGCGGGCATGCTCGCGGCCCGCATCCGGCTCGTCCAGCTCGAGAGCCCGGTGGAGCGCTCGCGGAAGGAGCCCCCGCCCGTCGTGCCCGGGCGCGACCGCTTCCGCGGCGTCGTGGGGGAGAGCGCCGCCTGGCGCGCGGTGCTGGACGTCGTCTCGCGGGTCGCGCCGAGCCGGGCGACGGTGCTGCTGCGCGGCGAGAGCGGCACGGGCAAGGAGGTGGTC
>DATDDC010000259.1:0-15554 GCA_036523995.1 Anaeromyxobacter sp. | reverse complement strand
GTCCGTGTTCCTGCCGCTCCAGCTCGGCATGGTGGTGAGCTTCGCGGAGAGCCTCCGCACCATCCAGGAGGACCTGCGCGAGATCGCGCCCACGGTGTTCCTGGGCGTGCCGCGCATCTGGGAGAAGCTCCAGGCGTCGATCCGGGTGAGGATGCAGGAGGCGCCGCGCTGGCGGCGGGCGCTCTTCGAATGGGCGCTCGCGACGGGCCGGTCGTTCGCGGAGGCACGGCTCGCGGGGAAGCCGGCCGGTGCGGCGGGGCGCGCGCGCTTCGCCCTCGCGTACCTGCTCGTGCTCCGCGCGCTCGAGAACCACGTGGGCCTCCGGCGCGCCCGCTGCACCTTCACGGCCGCGGCCGCGATCTCGCCCGAGGTGCTGCGGTTCTTCCATGCCATCGGCATCCCGGTGCGGGAGGGCTACGGGATGACCGAGTGCACCGGCTTCTCGTTCGTGCAGCGGGAGGGCGACGTGCGGCTCGGCACGGTGGGGCGCGCCATTCCCGGGCTCGAGTTCCGCATCGCTCCGGACGGCGAGCTCCTGAAGAAGGGGGACGGCATCTTCCAGGGCTACTACCGCGACCCCGAGGCCACCGCCGCGACCGTGAAGGACGGGTGGCTCCACACGGGCGACGTCGCCGAGCTGGACCCGGACGGCCACCTCCGCATCGTGGACCGCAAGAAGGCCATCTTCGTCACCGCCGGCGGGAAGAACGTGTCGCCCTCGCTCGTCGAGAATGCCCTCAAGGTGTCGCCGTACGTGAAGGAGGCCGTCGTCGTGGGTGACGGCGAGAAGTTCCTCGCCGCCCTGGTCCAGATCGACTTCGAGAACGTCGGCCAGTGGGCGACGGAGCGGCGCCTGCCCTACACGAACTTCAAGAGCCTCTCGCGCCTCCCCGAGGTGGAGGAGCTCGTCGCGGCGGAGATCGATCGCGCCAACCAGGGCCTGGCGCCGGTCGAGCAGGTCCGCGCCTTCCGGCTCCTCGAGAAGGAGCTGGACCACGACGACGACGAGGTCACCGCCACCATGAAGGTGCGGCGGAAGACGATCTACGAGAAGTTCGCGCCGCTCATCGCGGAGATCTACGGAGAGAGGAAGGGGAGCGAGGGGAGGGCGAGGCAGGGGTGATCGACCGCGACCGCCAGGTCGACCTCGACCTCGACGCCGACCCCGACCGCGACCTCGACCGCGACCTCGACCCCGACCCCGACCCCGACCGCGACCCCGACCCCGACCTCGACCGCGACCTCGACCCCGACCTCGACCGCGACCGCGACCGCGACCCCGACCGCGACCCGACCTCGACCCGACCACACGCGCACTCCCGGCGCCAGCTCGCGACCCCGCCTGGTGTTGAGGCGCTGCTCGGCTGCGACTAGCTCCTGCACGTGGCGATGGACCGCGCGCTTGACGAGGTCTACCGCGAGGAATGGGGTCGGGTGCTCGCCCCCCTCGTGCGCCTCACGCGCGATCTCGACGTCGCAGAGGACGCGCTCCAGGAGGCCTGGACGCGGGCGCTCGCGACCTGGCCGCGCGAGGGCCTTCCCGACCGCCCCGGCGCGTGGCTCCTCGTCGCCGGACGCCGGATCGCCATCGACCGGATGCGCAGGCGCGGGCGCGACGTCTCCCGGGACGAGGTCGAGCTCGACGAGGGCGGCGAGCTCGGCGGGCTCGTGGTCCCGGAGCCGGAGCTTCCGGAGGAGATCCCGGACGAGCGCCTCCGCCTCGCCTTCGGCGCCTGCCATCCGGCGCTGTCGCAGCCGGCGCAGGTGGCGCTCACGCTCCGCACGCTGTGCGGCCTCACCACCGCCGAGATCGCCCGCGCCTTCCTCGAGCCCGAGCCCACCACCGCGCAGCGCCTCGCCCGGGCGAAGCGCAAGATCCGCGAGGCGGGCATCCGCTGGGAGGTGCCCGGCCGCGCGGACCTGCCGGAGCGCCTCGAGGCGGTCCTGGCGGTCGTCTACCTCGTCTTCAACGAGGGCTATCTCGCCGCGGCGGGCGACGCGCTCATCCGGCAGGACCTCTGCGCGGAGGCGCTCCGCCTCGCGCGCATGCTCGCGGCGCTCCTGCCCGACGAGCCCGAGGTCCTGGGGCTCCTCGCGCTCATCCTCCTCCAGGGCGCCCGGCGCGAGGCCCGGAGCGGGCCCGGGGGAGAGCTCGTGCCGCTCGAGGAGCAGGACCGGGGGCGCTGGGACCGCGCGGAGATCGAGGAGGGCGCGAGGGTCCTGGACCGCGCCCTCGCCCTCCGCCGCGGCGGTCCCTACCAGATCCAGGCCGCCATCGCGGCGCTGCACGACGGCGCGCCCTCCGCGGCCGAGACGGACTGGCGCCAGATCGCGCTCCTCTACGGCGCGCTCCGGCAGCTCGCGCCCTCGCCGGCCGTGACGCTCGGCGAGGCGGTGGCGGTGGCGATGGCCGAGGGGCCCGAGGAGGGCCTGCGGAGGCTCGAGGCCCTCGAGGCGTCCGGCGAGCTCGAGGGCCATCACCTCCTCGCGGCCACGCGCGCCGACCTCCTGCGGCGCCTGGGCCGGGGCGCGGAGGCCGCGGAGGCCTATCGGGCCGCGCTCGCGTCGTGCACGAACGAGCGCGAGCGGACGTACCTCGCGCGGCGGCTGCGGGAGGTCGGGGGGTGAGGTCGCCTCGGGGGTCGCGGTCGGGGTCGGGGTCGGGGTCGGGGTCGGGGTCGAGGTCGAGGTCGGGGTCGCGGTCGCGGTCGACGATTCCTCACGTCCGCAGCTGAAACCGCGACACGAGCCAGCTCTGGAGCTTCCGCGCCTGGCGGAAGGCCTCCTTGAGGACGGTCCGGTCGAGCTCGTTCAGGTCGTCCGGATCGAGGCGGTTCGCGGCGGCGGGGTCCGCGCCCCGCAGGCCGCGCTGGTGGCGGAGGCGCAGGAGGTGGATGAAGTGGAAGCCGTCCACGAGCGCCGCGACGCTCTCCGCGCCGAGGCTGGCCGGCTTCGCCACCTCGCGCAGGCGCTCGGCGGTGCTGGTCGGCCCGACCCGGTGCGCGAGGGCGAGGACGCGGGCGGCGTCCACGAAGAGCCGCGAGCCGCGCGACTTGAGGTCGAGCGTGTGGGGATGCTCCTTCGAGCCGTCGTAGGTGAAGTCGCGGAGCACGCCCAGGGGCGGCTCGAAGCGCACCGCGTCCTCGGCCATGAGCCGGAGGAAGAGAGGATGATCTGCGGCGCGGGGGAGGAGCCACTCCTTGAGCCGCTCCGCCAGCATCTCGTTTCCGTGGATGGGGCGGAGGTCGAAGAAGATGTTGGCGTGCAGCACGGCCTCCGCCTCGGGCTCGTCGATCCAGCCGGAGAAGGTGCGGCGCCACTCGGGGAGGCGCAGGCACCAGCGGGGATTCCCGGCCATGATGCCGCCCTTGCAGAGGGCGAAGCCGCAGGCCTCGAGCCGCTCGTTCACCGAGCGTGCGAAGGGGAGGAGCGCCTTCCGCACGTGCTCGGCGTCGCCGTCGTCGGCCTCGAAGATGATGCCGTTGTCCTGATCGGTCGCGAAGGTCTGCTCGAGCCGCCCCTCCGAGCCGAGGGCGATCCAGCACATGGGCACGGGCGGGAGCTCGTGCTCGTCCGCGGTGAGGTCGATGGTGCGGATGGTGAGGAGATCGTTCAGCGTCGAGGCGAAGTGGGTGAGCGTCTCGGCGCTCGTGCCCCGCGCCATGAGGCCGTCGCAGAGCTCTCGGATGGCCTGCGCCGCCGCACGCAGGCCGTCCACGTCGCGCGCGGACTGGATGCGGTCGGAGACCTCCTTGAGGCCGAGCTGCTGCAGGCCGAAGAGGTCCTCCTGCTCGACGATCCCGGCGAGCCGGCCCTCGGCGTCGACCACCACCACGTGCCGCACGCCGTTCCGCGCCATGGTGAGCGCGGCCTGGTGCGCGCTCGCGTGCGGACCGAGCGTGATGAGGCCGCTCGTCATCACCGTGGCGATGGGCTCGGAGAGGTCGCCGCCCGGGAGCGTCACGCGGCGCACGAGGTCCTGCAGCGTGAAGATGCCGAGGGGGACGCGGCGCGCCGGATCCGCCACGATGATGGAGCCGGTGCGCATCCGCTCCATCGTCTCGAGGGCCTGGCGCACGGTGGCGTCGAGCGGCACGGAGACGGGCTCGCGGCGCATGATGGCCGAGAGCGGGCTGTACATCGTGAGCGTGGGCCGGGGCGATTCGCCCTCGTCGGGCCGCGGCTGCGCGTTCGGGTCCATGGGCTCGCTAGCGCGGCGTCGAGAGCAGGGCGCGGATCTGGGCGACCAGGTCCTTCGTGGAGAACGGCTTCGTCACGTAGGCGTCGGCCCCGAGCCCGAGCCCCTTCTCCACCTCGGTGTCCCGGCCCTTGGCCGTGAGCATGAGGATGCGCAGCTTCGCCCAGCGCGGGTCGGCGCGGATGAGGCGGCACACCTCGAAGCCGTTCATGCGCGGGAGCATGACGTCGAGGATGACGAGGTCGGGCGGCGCCTTCTCCAGGGCGGCCAGGGCCGCCTCCCCGTCCGCGGCGACGGCGGTCTCCCAGCCCTCGCGCTTCATGAGGTACTCGAGCGAGATGACGATGTTCGGCTCGTCGTCCACGATGAGGATGCGCGATGCCATCGACTCGCCTCCGGGGTCACTTCACCGCCGCCACCTCGCCGCCGACGCTCGCGGGCGGCACCTCGAGCGGGAGCACGAACGAGAACGTGGCGCCGCGTCCCGGGACGCTCTCCACCCAGAGCCGCCCGCCGAAGTGCTCGACGATGCGGCGGCTGATGGGGAGCCCGAGGCCGGTGCCGGCGGGCTTTCCCGTGGCGGCGTCGCCCGCCTGCCGGAACTTCTCGAAGATGGTCTCGTGGTGGCTCGGGTCGATGCCGGGGCCGTTGTCGTGCACGTCCACGCGCAGCGCCCCGCGCACGGAGGAGAGGCGCACCTCCACCCGGCCCTGCACCGCCGGCGAGAACTTCACCGCGTTGGAGAGCAGGTTGATGAGCACCTGCATGAGGCGGTCCTGATCGGCGAGGACGCGCGGCACGGACTCCGCCAGCGAGAGCGACAGCGCCACGCCCTTCTCGCGGAAGAGCTGGCTCGTCGCGTCCACCGCCTCGCGGATGACCTCGTGCATGTCGAGCTCGCTCGTGCGCCACTCGGCGTTGCCGGACTCGATCTTGGCCATCTCCAGCATCTGGTTGATGAGGCGGGTGAGGCGCTCGGTCTCCTTCACGATGATGGCGAGGAAGCGCCGCCGCTCCGGGAGCGGCGCCTCGGGGTCGTCGCGCAGGATCTCCGAGAACGACCGGATCGAGGTGAGGGGCGTGCGGAGCTCGTGGGTGACCGTGGAGACGAAGTCGTCCTTCATCCGGTCGAGCTCCTGGAGCTGCGCGTTCGCGGCCCGGAGCTCGGCGGTGGCCTCCTCGAGCTCGCGCGACTTCCGCTCGAGCTCGCGGCTGTAGGCGCGCACCTGGGAGGCCTCGTCGAGGATGTCCATCACCTCGTCGATGCTGGGCGGCTCCTCCTGCACCACCGAGCCGATCATGACGCGGGCGGAGGCGCCGCCGATGGCGCCGGCGAGCTGGGTCTCGGCGAACTGCACCAGATCGGAGTCGGCGGGGAGCTCCTCCGGCGCGGCCAGGCCGCGGCGCCGTGCGAAGGCCGCGAACGCCTCGCGGGCTCGCTCCGGGCCGAGGAAGCGGCCGATGACCGGGAGCAGCTCCTTCACCGAGGCGCTGCCCCGCCACATGCGCGCGGGCTCGAAGCCGTGCGTGCGGGTGAAGACGTCCACGAAGAGCGCGGCCTGCTGCGTCTCCGCGACGCCCGGCCGGCCCGCCAGCGAGACGCCCGCGTAGAGCGCGACGTTCGCGAGCAGGCTCCAGAAGAGCGCGTGGGAGTGCTCGTCGAGGCCGGTGAGGCCGAAGAGCTGCTGGGGCCTGAGGAGCGGCATCCCGAAGAGCCCCTCGGTGAGGAACGTGGAAGGCAGCCAGCCGGACTTGGCCAGCGAGGGCAGGGCGAGCGTGTAGGCCCAGACGGCGAACCCGCCGGCGAGGCCCGCCACGGCGCCGGCGCGCGTCGCTCCCTTCCAGTAGATGCCGCCCAGGATCGCCGGCGCGAACTGCGCCACCGCGGCGAAGGAGATGAGGCCGATGGCCACGAGCGCGTAGGCCTCGCCGGCCGCGCGGAAGTAGATGTAGCCGAAGATCAGGATCGCGGCGATGGCGAGGCGCCGGATGAGGATGAGGAGCCGGGAGACGTCGCGCCGCAGCCGGATCCAGGGCTGGCGCAGGAGCACGGGCATGACGAGGTCGTTGCAGACCATGGTGGAGAGCGCGATGGTCTCGACGATCACCATCCCCGTGCCCGCGGAGAGCCCGCCGATGAAGACGAGGAGCGTGAGCGCCTCCTGGTGATCGGACATGGGCAGCGTCAGGACGAACGTGTCCGCGTCCACGCCGCCGCCGGCGAAGCGCATGAGCCCGGCCAGCGCCACGGGGAGCACGAACACGTTGATGAGGAGGAGGTAGAGGGGGAAGAGCCAGGTGGCCTTGGCGATGTGGTTCTCGTCCACGTTCTCCACGACCGAGATCTGGAACTGCCTCGGCAGGAACAGGATGGAGAGCATGGAGAGGAGCGTGAGGAAGGCCCAGGTGCCGTAGCTCCCGCCGGTGCTCCCCACGGTGAGGAGCCCCTCGAGCTTGGGGACCTGCCGCGCCGCCTGGAAGATGGCGCCGAAGCCGCCGAACATGCCGAAGGTGACGAAGGCGCCGACCGCCAGGAAGGCGAGGAGCTTCACCATGGACTCGAAGGCGATGGCGGCGACGAGCCCCTCGTGCCGCTCGGTGGCGTCGAGGTGGCGCGTGCCGAAGAGGATGGTGAAGGCCGCGAGCATCACCGCGATGTAGAGGGCGCTGTCGGAGAGGAACGAGCCCGCCAGCGCATGCGCCGGCATCACGATCTGGGGGTAGTGGAGGAGGATGGTGAAGCTCGAGGAGATGGCCTTGAGCTGGAGCGAGATGTAGGGGATGACGCCCATCACGGCGATCACCGTCACCACGCCGCCGAGCGTCTGGCTCTTCCCGTAGCGCGTCGCCACGAAGTCCGCGATGGAGGTGATGCGGTAGGCCTTCGAGATGCGGATGATCTTCCGCACCACGAACCACCACAGCGCCACCATCAGGGTCGGGCCGAGGTACACGGGCAGGAAGCCGATGCCGCTCGAGGCGGCGCGGCCCACGCTGCCGTAGAAGGTCCAGGTGGTGCAGTACACCGCCAGGGACAGCGCGTAGATGTACGGGTTCGCGATGATGGAGCGGCCCGCCTCGGCGCGCTTGTCGCCCACGTAGGCGATGGCGAAGAGGATGCCCAGGTAGGCGAACGAGACGAGGACGATGACGGGGCCGCGGAGCACGCGCTAGTCCCGCGTGCGCTCGATGACGAGCGCGAGGAGGCCGACGAGGAGGATCCAGGCGGCGAACACGTAGATGTAGAGGAGGGGGATGCCGACGATGTCCAGGGGCCGGCTGAAGAGGGAGAGGATGGGGTAATTGAGGAGGACGCAGCCCATCATGAAGATGGCCGCGAGGCGCTGCCCCGTAGTGCCCGACCTTCTCATCCGGCCTCCGGGAAGCGAGGCCGATCATACCGCGGTCGGAGGCGGAGGGCGCGTCCGGCTGCCTTCGGGGCACCGGCGCGGGCCGGGTCAGCTGCCGAACAGCACCTGGTACACGGGCGGCAGGTGGGCCGAGAACAGGCGCCAGCTCGATCCCGAGTCCTCGGAGGTCCAGAGGCTGCCGGTGGTCGAGCCCATGGCCAGCCGCTCGCCCGTCGCGTCGACCGCGAGGCCGTGGCGGTAGACGAGGTCGTAGGCGTGCTCCTGGGGGAGCCCCTCGCGAAGCACCTCGAAGCTCTTCCCGCCGTCGCGCGTGCGGGCCACGACCATCTTCCCGTCCACCGGCACGCGGCGCTCGTCCTTGATCGCCGGCACGAACCACGCCGTGTCCGCGTCCCGGGGATGGACCGCCACGGCGAAGCCGAACTTGGAGGGCCGGATGGCGGTCACCTCCGTCCAGCGCCGCCCTCCGTCCGTGGTCCGGAAGACGCCGTTGTGGTGCTGGGCCCAGATGACCTCCGGCGAGGTGGGGGAGAGGGCGAGCCGGTGCACGTCCTGGGCGTTCGGGTCGTCGCGCTTCTCGGGCGGCATGTACTCCGCGTACATGCCGGTGGCGCGGAGCTCCCAGGTCTCGCCGCCGTCCTTCGTGGCCCACACCCCGCCCGTGGAGACGCCGCAGAAGACCCGGCGCGGATCCCGCGCGTCCACGCACACGGAATGGATGCCCGGCTCGTCGTAGCCGCCGCCGACCCATCCCTTCCGCTCCGGCCGATCCCAGAGCGAGCGGACGAGCTGCCACGACTCGCCGCCGTCGGCGGAGCGGAAGAGGCCTCCGGAGATGGTCCCGGCCCAGAGCGCGCCGGCCCGCTCCCCCGCGGCAACGAGGGACCAGATCTGCTTCACGCTCGGCCCCTTCTTCGCCGCGTCCGGGTCCGCCGGCGCGGCGCCCTCGGCCGGGAAGCTCGGGGCCTTCACCTCCGTCCAGGTGCGGCCGCGGTCCTCCGAGCGGTGCAGCTTCACGCCGAAGTGGCCGAGGGCGAGCGCGGCGTAGAGCCGGCCGTCGCGCCGGTCGTCGAGGACCATGCTCACCGGATCGCCGAGGAAGGAGACCCGCTCGACGCCCCAGCCCGCCTTCCGGCGCTCGAGCAGGAAGAGGCCCTTCCGCGTGGCGACGTGAATGGCTTCGCTCATGTGCTTCCTCCCGAGAGCGCCTGCATGACGAAGACCTTGGCGGCGGGGCCGACCGGATCGCCCAGGCCGTCGCGGTCGGCGACGGGCTCGCCGTCCACGAACACGACCACGTGCCTGCGGAGCCGGCCCTGGTCGTCGAGCACGTAGCTCCGCAGGCGCGGGTTCCCGCGGAACACCTCCTCGAGCGCCTCGCGCACGGTGGCCCCGCCCACCTTCGCGGGCGGGGCGGCGAGGTGGCGCTCGAGCGCGGCGGTGAAGGTCACCTCGGGCATGCCGTGCCTCCCGAGGTAGCGGCGCGCGGCGGTCGGGGCAAGAGGGGGCGCCCGTCCCCTGTGGGGAGGAACGGACGTTCAATCGCCGAGCGTCTCGCGGAAGAAGCGCCGCCAGTTCGACCAGGCCACCTTCTCCACCACGGCGGCGGGCCGCCGGCGGGCCAGGGCCTCGACGATGCGGGGCACGTCCCTCACGTCGCGCACGCCGCGCGGCATGGGCACCATGCCGTCGAAGTCGGAGCCGAGCGCCACCGCGTCCTCCCCGGCGACGTCGAGGGCGTGCTCGAGGTGGCGGACCACGTCGTCGATCTCGCGGCCGCCCAGGTAGATCGTCGCGTAGAGGATGCCGGCGACGCCGCCGCGGTCGGCGATGAGGCGCAGCTCGGCGTCGTCGAGGTTGCGCCAGCTCGCGTGCGCTCCGGCGACGCCCGTGTGCGAGCAGAAGAGGCGCGCCCCGCGGTGCTCGGCGAGGTCGCGGATCGTGCGGTGGGAGGCGTGGGCCAGGTCCACGGAGAGGCGCGCCGCCACCATGGCCTCCACCACCGCGCTCCCCAGGGGCGTGAGCGGCCGGTCGCCCATGAGCGGCAAGGACGATCCCCCGAGCTCGTTGTTGGCGAGGTGCGTGAGGCTCATGAACGCCACGCCGCGGTCGCGCAGCGCGGCCACGCGGTCGGGCCGTCCCTCGAGCGCCTGTCCTCCCTCGACGCCCAGCACCGCGCTGATGCGCCCCGAGGCGAGGCTCTCCTCGAGGGCGGCGGCGGTCCGGGCGAGCCGGACCCTGTCGCCGGAGCGGTCGCACAGCTCGCGCATGCGTTCGAGCTGGAAGAGGCAGCGCGCCCAGGGGCCGCGCCGCGCCGGGGCGGGCCAGCGGCGGAGCGCGCCGAGCGCGCCGATGCCGTCCACCACGGGGTAGCCGCGCGTCACCACCGTGAAGCACTGGATGCGGACGTTCGCCTCCTCGAGGCGCGGGAAGTCCACCTGGCCGTGCCGTTGACGGACGGTGAGATCGCGGTTCCACATGAGCGAGTCGGCGTGGCCGTCCGCCAGGGCGAAGGGGGCGCTCACAGGCGCATCCTCACCCGGTGCTCGTGCTCGGGGCGGTCCGCGGGGGCGGCGAGGGTGTCCCGCTCCGCGTCCTCGAGCAGGCGAGCGATCTGCGGCCCGAGGACGTCGAGCTCGGTGTTCGCGAAGCGCTCGCCGCCGAAGCGCGTCACGTTCGCCGCCTGGAGCGCGAGCATGCGCGCGTCCTGCGCCAGGATGCGGCTCGCGACGGGCGTGAGGAGCGGCGCGACGAGCCAGCCGGGCAGCGGCAGCCGGAACGTCGCGACGGAGAAGAAGCGGATCTCCTCGCCCGCCCCGGGCGTCAGGGCGGTCGTGGCGACGAGGTGGCTCGCGTCGCCGATGCGGTACTCCACCTGCGCGATGGAGGGCAGGAGGAAGCGATCGACGTGGGACACCACGCCGCCCCGCGGCGCGAGGAGCCGCGCCGCGAGCCCCTCCGGCCTCGGCTCGCCCAGGAACTCGGCCTCGCAGCGATCGGCCAGGCGGCGCACCACCACCTCGACGTCCGCTCGCCTCGAGCGGGTGCGGAAGAGGCCGGCGTGCAGGAAGGCCGTGTGCGGGACGTCGAGGACGTTCTCGAGCGCCCCGCGAAGCGAGGACCTCACGACGAGCTCGCGGCGCACGGCGGTGTACCCCGCCTCGCCGAGGTGCGGAAACCGGAAGGGCGGGCCGCGCGGCTCGGCGTCGGCCGTCGAGTACGCCCACACGTACCCGTCCTCCTCCCGGCAGGCGAAGGCCGGGACGCGCGGGGCGCGCGCCGGGCGGTGGGCGAGACCGGGCACCGCGGCGCAGGAGCCGCCCGGCTCGAAGCGCCAGCCGTGGTAGCCGCACTCGAGCTCGCCCGCGCGCACGCGCCCGGCCGAGAGGGGCGCGTTCCGGTGCGGGCAGCGGTCCTCGAGCGCGGCGGGCCGGCCGTCCGCGCCGCGGAAGAGGACGAGCGGCATGCCCTGGACGACGACGCCCAGCGGCTCGTCCCGCAGGTCGCGGGAGCGGCAGGCGATGAACCAGGCGTGCGGGAGGCTCACGGCCGGAGGGCGCGCTCGCGCCGCCGGGGAGGGGAGGCGCGGCCGGGCCGGGAAGGGGACGCGAGCCCGGAGACGAGCCTCTTCGGCGCCACGGCGCGGTAGCTCTCGTCGATCCAGGAGCGGAGCGCGTCGAGGGGCACCGCCGCGCGCGGCTCGAACGTGGCCGTGACCCAGCCGCTCCGCCCCAGGCCGTAGTGCGTGGGCTCGCAAAACGGGAACTGCAGCGCACCCTCGGCGCTCGCCGGGAGCTTCACGGAGAGCGAGAGGGCCGCCTCGTCCTTGCTCATGAAGACGAAGGCCTTGCCGCGGACCTTGAGGGCGCGGTGGCCCCAGGGGAAGTCCTCGTGGGTCTCCGGATAGGAGAGCGCGAAGTCGCGCAGCGCGAGCTCGTGAGGGTGGCGCCTCCGCCGGGACGGCATGGCGGGTTCATAGCAAGGCAGGGACGGGGGCGCATCCCGGTCGGCGAGCGCGACCTGGAGCGCGATCCCGACCTCGACCTCGACCCCGACCCCGACCCCGACCCCGGCCGCGACCCCCACCGCAACCCGACCTCCGACGCCGGCTCAGGACACGGTCGAGGGCCTTCGCGGCGTTCCGATGCCGCGCCTCCCGCGCGGCTCGTTCCGGCGGCTGAAGCCGCCGCTGCTCGGGGCCGGCGCGCCGGCGATCCACATCGCGTCGCCGAACTCGTGGCCGAGAAAGCCCCTCTCCTCGGCGAGCGCGAGGGCCCGGTCGAGGAGCGCCCTGGGCGCGAACGCGCCGAGGAGCGCGTGGTGGCTCGTCCCCGGCTCGTGGATGCCCGTCAAGATCGCGTCCACGGCGCGGCGGTGGCTCTCCGGGCCGAGGCGGAGATCGGTCGTCTCCCGACCCGCGGACACGCGGCCGCCGTTCTCCGAGGCGGAGCCCTCGAGCGCGCGCACGACCGTCGTCCCCACCGCGACGACCCTGGCGCCGCGCCGGCGCGCCGCGCCCACGGCCGAGGCGGTGGCCGCGGGGATCTCGAAGCGCTCCGGGAGGGGGAGCGCCGCGTCGAGGGCCGGGTCGCCCGTGGCGGAGAGCCCGGCGGCGTGCGTGAGCGCCGCGATCGCGACCCCGCGGCGGCGCAGCCTCGAGAGGAGGTCCCAGGTGAGCGGCCGGCCCGCGGAGGGCATCTCCGCGGCCCAGGGCCGTGCGGCGAACGGCGTCTGCACGTCGCGCAGCTCGAGCGGCGCGCGAAGGTGCGCGTACTGCACGGGCCGGCCCGCCGCGTAGAGCGCGGCGATGAGGGCGTCGCGCGGCCCCTCGAAGCGGAGCGTCGCGAGGCGCGGCGAGAGCGGCGAGACGCGCTCGACGGCGGCCTCGAGCCCGCCGGCGAGGAAGAGGCGCTCTCCGGCCCGGAGCACCGGTGGAGGCGGCCGCCTCTCCGTGGGCGTGCGCCAGTCGCCGGCGCCGAGGAGCACCGCCTCCCAGGCGCCGTCGTCGTGCTCGGAGAGCAGCCGGACCTCGAGCGCCTCGCCGCGCGCGGCGCCCATGAGCGAGGCGGGGAGCGTGGCCGCGTCGTTCACGACGAGGAGGTCCCCGGGCTCGAGGAGGCGCGGCAGCTCGACGAGCCGGAGCTCCTCGATCGCCGCCATGCCGGCGTCCACGGCGAGGAGCCGCTCCTCGCCGGCCGCGCCGCGGGGGCCGCTCGCCGCGGTCATGCCGCCTCCGCGAAGCGGGCGAGCTCGACGCGCGAGCCGCTCGGGAGGGTCTCGGCCCGCTCGACGAGCGCGACGATGCGCCGGGCCACCTCGTCCGGATCCGCGAGCGCGGCGCGATCCGCGCCCGGCACCGCCTCGGCGTGCATGCGCGTGTCCATCTCGCCCGGATCGACGGAGAGGAAGCGGACGCCGCTCCCCTCGAGCTCGGCGGCCCAGATGCGCGCCAGGTGATCGAGCGCGGCCTTGGACACGCCGTACGCTCCCCAGGTCGGGTACGCGTTCACCGACGCGTCGGAGGTCACGTGCACGACGAGGCCCTCGCCGCGGAGCGCCATGGCGCCGGCGACGAGCTTCGAGAGGCGGAAGGGCCCGAGCACGTTCACGGCCAGGGCCGCCTCCAGATCGCGGTCCGGCGTGTCGAGCAGCGGCAGGAGCGGCACCGGCCCGAGCGTCCCGGCGTCGTGCACGAGGAGGTCGACGGGGCCCGCCAGCGCCGCCGCGGCCCCGGCGATGCGGGCCGCGTCCTCGGCCTTCCCCACGTCGGCGGCGAGGGCGTGCGCCTCGCCGCCCTCCTCGCGGATGGCGCGGGCCACCGCCTCGACCTCCGACCTCGTCCTCGCGGCGAGGACCACCCGCGCGCCCGAGCGGGCGAGCCGCCGGCCGAGCGCGGCGCCGAGCCCGCGGCCGCCTCCCGTGACGAGGGCGCTTCTTCCCCGGATGACCATGATCGCTCCTCCTTCGCTCCCACCCATGCTCGGCCCGCTCCGGTTCGTCGTCCCCCGTGCCAATCCGCTGGAGGATCGTTATCGGAATGGCATGGAGGCCGAGCTCGCGTCCCGCCTGGGGCGAAACATCCGGCAGCTCCGCGAGGCGCGCGGGCTCACGCAGGAGCAGGTGGCCCACCTCGCGCTCCTGCCGCGTTCCACCTGGGCGAGCCTCGAGTCCGGCGCCGCGAACCCCACGCTGGCGGTGCTGAACCGCGTCGCGCACGTCCTCCAGGTCTCGCTCGAGGAGCTCGTGTCGGCGCCGCGGGCCGAGGGGAAGCTCTACCTGAAGGACGCGCTCCCGCGCGAGGTCCGCTCGAGCGTGGAGATCCGCAAGCTCCTCCCGGATCCGATCCCGGGGATGGCCATCGATCGCATGGAGCTGCCGCCGGGCGCGCGGATGACGGGCGTGCCGCACACGCCGGGTGCGCGCGAGTACCTCGCATGCGAGGCGGGCGAGATCCAGCTCGCCGTCGCGGGCGAGCGCTGGACGCTCCGGCCCGGCGACGTCGTCGCCTTCCGCGGAGACCAGCGCCACTCGTACGCGAATCCCGGCTCGCGGCCGGCCGTGGGCTACTCGGTGGTGGTGCTGGCGCGCGTATGACACCGGCGGCTTCAGCCGCCGGAACGAGCCGCGCCGCAGGCGCGGCATCGGGGTCGCTGTCGAGGTCGCGGTCGAGGTCGCGGTCGAGGTCGAGGCTACCCCGGTATCCCCTCGAACAGCACGCTCGAGAGGTACCGCTCGCCGGCGTCCGGCAGGACGACGACGATGACCTTCGCCTTCGACTCCGGGCGCTGGGCGACCTTCACCGCGGCGGCCGCGGCCGCGCCGGACGAGATCCCGCCCGTGATGCCCTCTTCCTTGTGAAGGCGGCGAGCCATCTCGATGGACTCGTCGTTCGAGACGGTGACCACCTCGTCCACGAGGGAGAGGTCGAGCACGTCCGGCTTGAACCCCGCCCCGATGCCCTGGATCTTGTGCGGCCCGGGCTTGGGCGCCTCGCCGTTCTTGATCTGGGTGAGCACGGGCGAGTGGATCGGCTCGACGGCCACGGACCGGAGCGCGCGCCTCTTCTCCTGCTTGATGTAGCGGGAGACGCCGGTGATCGTCCCGCCGGTGCCCACGCCCGAGACGAGGATGTCGACCTTGCCGCCCGTGTCGTCCCAGATCTCCGGGCCGGTGGTGCGGAAGTGGACGTCGGGGTTGGCGGGGTTCTTGAACTGCTGGGGCATGAAGTACTTCTTCGGATCGCCCGCGGCGATCTCGTCCGCCCTGGCGATGGCGCCGGGCATGCCCTTCGCGCCCTCGGTGAGGACGAGCTCGGCCCCGAAGGCGCGGAGCATGCGCCGGCGCTCCACCGACATCGTCTCCGGCATGGTGAGGAGGATGGGATAGCCGCGCGCGGCGGCGACGAACGCGAGGGCGATGCCGGTGTTGCCGCTCGTCGGCTCGACGATGGTGCGCTCCCGCGAGCCCGGGACGAGGATGCCGTCCTTCTCGGCGGCCTCGATCATCGAGGCGCCGATGCGGCACTTCACGGAGTAGGAGGGGTTCCGGCCCTCGATCTTGGCGAGGACGGTCGCGCCGGTGCCCTGCGTCACGCGGTTGAGGCGCACGAGCGGCGTGCGGCCGATGCTCTTGCTGTTGTCCTCGTAGATGCGTGCCATCGCGGCCTCCTCGCCGGCCTCGGCGGGCGGCGGGCTGGGATAGACATCCATCCACTATGACGGATGACCTGTCAAGCAGGCGATCCGTGATAACGGACAAGGCCGCGGAGGGCGGCGTACCAGGGGCGCGTGGCGACCTAGCCGGCCTCGGCCCCGGCGGCAGACGTCGGTGCCGGGGGCGCGGGCGGGACGGCGAGGCGCTCGCGGGCCGCCGCCTTCCGGAACCGGTTCAGGTCGCGCGTCGTCTCGAAGGTCTCGCCGAAGAGCGCCGAGAGGCTCCGGAGGATGGCGCGCACAACGCGCTCCTCGCACTCCGGGTCGAACCGG
>DATDDC010000258.1:0-2016 GCA_036523995.1 Anaeromyxobacter sp. | reverse complement strand
GGCGGCGCGGCCCGCACCTGCGCGACCTGCGGCGCGTGGGCCTGGGCCGGGAGCTGGCCCTGCCCGGGCCTGGCGGGCGGCCGGCGCTCCGCGGAGTGGCCCTGGAAGCCGGTGGCGATGACCGTGATGCGGAGCTCGTCGCCCAGCGCCTCGTCCACGACCGAGCCGAAGATGATGTTGGCGTCGGGGTCCGCTGCCGACTGCGCCATGGAGACCGCCTCGTCCACCTCGCGGAGCGTGAGGTTCGCGCCGCCGGTGATGTTGACGAGGAGGCCGGTCGCGCCGTCGAGCGTCACGTCCTCGAGGAGCGGCGAGCTGATGGCGGCCTGCATGGCCTCGAGGGCGCGCTTCTCGCCGGAGGAGCGGCCGGTGCCCATGAGCGCCATCCCCTTCTCGCTCATGATGGTGCGCACGTCGGCGAAGTCCACGTTCACGAGCCCGTGCACCGTGATGATGTCCGAGATGCCCTGCACCGCGTTGAGGAGCACCTCGTCGGCGCGCTTGAAGGCGTCGGCGAGCGACATGCTCTCGCCGGCGACGGAGAGGAGGCGCTGGTTCGGGATCACGATGAGCGTGTCCACCGCGGCCTCGAGGTCGGCGAGCCCCTGCTCGGCGTGCTTGCGCCGCTTGTTCCCCTCGAAGAGGAACGGCCGGGTCACGACGCCCACGGTGAGGGCGCCCGACGCCTTCGCCACGTCGGCCACCACGGGGGCGCCGCCCGTGCCGGTGCCGCCGCCCATCCCGGCGGTGATGAAGACCATGTCGGCGCCTTCCAGGGCCGCGGCCAGGGCCTCCTTCTCCTCGAGCGCGGCGGCCCGGCCGATCTCGGGGTTCGCCCCGGCCCCCAGGCCGCGCGAGGCGGACTTGCCGAGCTGGATCTTCACGCCGGCGCGGTTCGCCGCGAGCGCCTGCACGTCGGTGTTGGCCGCGATGAACTCGACGCCCTCGAGCCGCGCCGCCACCATGGTGTTGATGGCGTTGCCGCCGCCGCCGCCCACGCCGATGACCTTGATCTTCGCCGCGTCCTGCTTGTCCGTGAACTCGATCATGGCTCTCGTCCCCCGCGGCTAGAAGATCTCTCCGAGCCACTCCTTCATGCGGTTCTTCACCTTCCGGTAGACGTTGTCCTCCCGGATCTTGAAGTAGGGGCTGCTCTCCTGCTGGCGGGCGCCGTACATGACGAGGCCCACCGCCGTCGCGTACATGGGGCTCTTCACCACGTCCACGAGGCCGCCGATGCCGCGCGGCAGGCCGCGGCGCACCGGCATCCCCAGGACCTCCTCGGCCATCTCGGGCATCCCGGCGAGCAGCGTCGAGCCGCCCGTGATGACGATGCCCGAGGCGAGGGTCTCCTCCATGCCGCACTTCTGCAGCTCGTGCTGGACGAGCATGAAGATCTCCTCCACCCGCGGCTCCACGATCTCCGCGAGGATGTGGCGTGAGAGGACGCGGGGCTGCCCGCCGCCCACCGAGGGGACCTCGATGGTCTCGGACTTGTCCACGCTCGCCGCCAGGGCGCAGCCGTACTGCTTCTTGATGCGCTCCGCCTCGTGCGTGGGCGTGCGCAGCCCGACCGCGACGTCGTTCGTGAGGTGGTTGCCGCCGAGCGCGATGACGGCGGTGTGCTGGATGGCGCCGTTGTGGAAGGCGGCGATGTCGGTCGTGCCGCCGCCGATGTCGACGAGGCAGACGCCCAGCTCCTTCTCGTCCTCGCTGAGCGTGGCGAGGGACGAGGCGAGGGGCTGGAGCACGATGTCCGCCACGTTGAGGCCGGTGCGCTGCGCGCACTTCACGATGTTCTGCGCGGACGAGACGGCGCCCGTGACGATGAGCGCCTTCGCCTCGAGGCGCACGCCGCTCATGCCCACGGGCTCCTTCACGCCGTCCTGGTCGTCGACCACGAACTCCTGCGGCAGGACGTGGATCACCTCGCGGTCGAGCGGGATGGCCACGGCCTTGGCCTGGTCGATGACCCGGTCCACGTCCTGCTGGCGGACCTCCTTGTCCTTCACGGCC